>NZ_JBMDKS010000109.1:0-1791 GCF_057809835.1 Mesorhizobium sp. FG116 | reverse complement strand
AGGTAGGTTTCGGCCAAGGTGCCAGAGAGCGGTTGCGTCATGCGGAGCAGACGGCGCGCCCGCTCGGCCGCCGGTCGAGCGGGCGCACCGCTTGGGCTGGTGTCGTTCCCTCGCGGCGATGCGGGCTCAGGCTCCGGCTCGTTCAGGAACCGCCGGGCCTCGTCGGCGACGTCGCGAAAATCGACCAGGCCGCAGGTTTCCCGCACGAGGTCGAGCAGATCACCGAACTGGCCGGTCGCGGCGTCCGTCCAGCGCCCCTTGCGCGTGCCGGCGAGGTGGACATAGAGCGAGCGGCCCTTGCTGTTGGCGACGTCGCCGACGATCCAGTAGTTGCCGGCCTTGTGGCCGGCCGACAGATAGTGACTGCAGACCGCCTCGGCATGCTCAGCGAGGCGGCCCGCCAATTCCGAGGCGGACAACATGGCGGGGCTCCGTCGTTATCGGCTGGCGATGCCGGTGAGACGATGACGCTCGATCAACCTGGCGAGGATCGCCGGACCTTCCTCGGTCGTCGGCACGAAGAAACGCAGCTTCCAGCTGATCATTTCGGAGAACAGGCCGATCGACTTCAGCCAGTCGCGCATGCCGGTGGTGAACCCGATAAGCTCGACGCGATAGTCGTTCATGATGCGCACGCGGCGCAGAGACATGTCGCCGGCGAGGCCGACCACCGAGGATCCGTCGAGCACGGCGTTCCATGCCTGTTCAGGGGTGACCACCGCCGCCTGGTCGATCCCGAAGTTGCGGCAGAGCTGCGGGAGGCTGGACGCGGTGATCATGCGGCCGACGATCTGTTCGCCGTCGTCGGTCTGGAGCCGGTAGACGCAGTGGTAGCCGCGCGGCAGCATTTTCCAGATCGGCAGGAGCAGGCCCGCCACCATGTGGAGGGTCGACGCCGTGAACTCCGGGACGGTCGCCACTTCCGCGTCCCATGCAGCGGCGAAGATGCGTTCGTCGGCCTCTTCCCAGTTCGTCTCTTCGAGTTGCTGCGCGTCGAAGCGCACTTCGCCCATTGGCCTCAGGAGCGAGACACGCGGCTGGATGGTGCCGTCGTCCAGCATGGTCGCGCGCGTCGGGATCATCACCGCGGCGCGCTGCGACTTGCCGTTGACCATGAACCGGACACGCGGATCATGGCCCGCGATGGACAGTGCCTCCTTGAGCGGCATCGGCCGGTTGCGTTCCGGCCGCTCGATGGTCAGAAGGTGCGACTGCGCGCTGGTCACCGGATGCGTGTAGATCAGCCTGCGATCCTTCACCGTCATGCGCTCGCCCGACAGGGTCTCCAGGCCCTGGTCGTAGACGCCGGCGGCGATGGCACCCTCGATGCGTGCGGCAAGCAATTGCTCGAAGGCTTCGAAGAGCAGGTTCTGCATGTTGATGGTCAGCGCCAGCATGCGGTTGAGGAAGGTGTGGATCGGCGGCAGTTCGTCCCTGAGGCCACCCTCTTCCGTGGTCAGCGATAGGCCGGTGATCGCTTCAAACCGGTCAAGCGAGCAACCCTCGATCTTGCCCTGATGGACCAGCCCATAAAACTGCCGCAGGGCGTCATGGCCGTATTGCGATTCCAGATTGTCTTCCGGCCGGAACATTCCCTGCCCGCCGGTCTGGCGCTGGCCGCGGGTGATGGCGCCAAGGGTGTCGAGGCGCCGCGCGATCGTCGACAGGAACCGCCGCTCCGCCTTGACGTTGGTTGCGATCATGCGGAACCACGGCGGCTGCTTCTGGTTGGTGCGGTGGCTGCGGCCAAGGCCCTGGATCGCCACATAGGCCCGAAAGCCGGCTTCCAGA
>NZ_JBMDKS010000108.1:0-1811 GCF_057809835.1 Mesorhizobium sp. FG116 | reverse complement strand
GGGGGCAGGGCACCTTCGCCTCCAAGCTCGCCGTTGGCGGCGCTGCGATCGAGGTCACCCGCGAGGTCGACGGCGGCCTGCAGACGGTCAACCTGCCGCTGCCGGCACTGGTCACGGCCGACCTCAGGCTCAACGAGCCGCGCTACGCCTCGCTGCCCAACATCATGAAGGCCAAGAAGAAGCCGATCGACGAAAAGACGCCCGCCGATTACGGCGTTGCGGTCGAGCCGCGCCTGACCGTGGTGCGCGTGCACGAACCGGCAACCCGCAAGGCAGGCATCAAGGTCGGCTCCGTGGCCGAGCTCGTCGACAAGCTGCGCACCGAAGCAGGAGTTCTGTGATGACCATTCTCGTTCTGGCCGAACATCAGGACACGCGACTCGACGAGGCCACCGCCAAGGCGGTCTCGGCGGCCGGCCGCATCGGTGGCGAGGTCCATGTGCTCGTCGCCGGCTCAGGCTGCCGTGCCGCCGCCGAAGCTGCCGCTCGGCTGGAAGGCGTCGCCAAGGTGCTGCTCGCCGATGACCCAAGCCTGGCAAACCGCCTTGCCGAGCCGGTGGCAGCCCTGGTCGTCAGCCTCGCCGGCGGCTACGAGGTGTTCCTCGCGCCCTCGACCACCAGCGGCAAGAACATCATGCCGCGCGTCGCGGCATTGCTCGACGTGATGCAGATTTCCGACGTCATCGCGGTCGAAGGTCCGGACCTGTTCCAGCGCCCGACCTATGCCGGCAATGTCATCCAGACCGTCCGCTCGGCCGAGGCCAGCAAGGTGTTGACCGTGCGCGTGTCGTCCTTCCCGGCGGCTGCGGCAACGGCCGCCGCTCGGCCCATCGAAACCGTGGCCATTTCGGTCGATCCTGCGAGGTCGTCGTTTGTCCGCGACGAGGTGTCGAGTTCCGAACGTCCCGAACTGGCCGGCGCCCGCATCGTCGTCTCGGGCGGGCGCGCTCTGGCCTCGGCCGAAAACTTCGAGACCGTATTGGCACCGTTGGCGGATAGGCTCGGTGCCGCCATCGGCGCCAGCCGCGCGGCGGTCGATGCCGGCTATGTCTCGAACGACCTGCAGGTCGGCCAGACGGGCAAGATCATCGCCCCCGACCTCTACATCGCTTGCGGCATCTCGGGAGCGATCCAGCATCTCGCCGGCATGAAGGATTCCAAGGTGATCGTTGCGATCAACAAGGATCCGGACGCGCCGATCTTCCAGGTCGCCGACTATGGCCTGGTCGCCGACCTGTTCGAGGCGGTGCCGGAGTTCCATGCGACGGTTGCCGAAAAAGCGAGGGCGTGAGCCAATCGGGCCAATCGCTTGCGGCATGGATGCCGGACCAGGAGGAGCCAGGATGGCAAAGGGTGGGATCGAAAAGCCGGTGCGTTTTCGTCCTGAACGCGATGCGGAGGAGGAGGGGACCCTGGCGGCCCCGTTCCGCTCCTATGCGCTCGACCGGTCCGACAGTCCGCGCTTCCACATCCGGCTGGTCGAGAATACGCAGCGGCTCTAGGGGTCAGAACAAGAGCTGTTCAAAATCGTACGTTAAGGTCGAACGGAGCGTGAACAGAGTTTGCATGTGTCTCTCGATTTGCGGGTCGTAATTCATGATCCCAGTGGAAAACCATAGCAGCACGACGGCTGCTGTTTCCACATCCAGCCTGCTCGGCAACACTCGGCCGCACTTGTTGTGCGAGGAGTTGAGCGGTGGCCAGGCGCAAGATTCTCAAAGCTCAGGATCGATGGGATCTGTTCGCCATTCCGGCTGATGAAGACAGCCTGATCCGACACTATTCCTTGTCGGCGGCTGATCGCCTCGAGA
>NZ_JBMDKS010000107.1:0-1867 GCF_057809835.1 Mesorhizobium sp. FG116 | reverse complement strand
GTGACGATCCTGAATCTTCCCGAGAGGATGGCCGGCTAGTCGTGGCGGAGGAATAGCCACTTCAGGCAAATGTGTTCCATAAAGCTGTCAGTCCGGATGCGGCGCCAAATCGGCTATTCATCTCGGCTCTGCCGGCGCCCATGCCCATCCTGAACATTTGGGATTACGGGGCCAGGGCGTGGTGATATCTTTTTTAAACAAGTACTTGCAGCGAATGTCGATATCGGTAGTTGCAACCAACCACACAACAAAGATATCTGGCTTGAGGGCCAGATAGTCGCCGATTGACGTCCCTGAAGACACTACTCTCGGCAGGGCGCTCGCCGTCAACGAGTCCTGAGCCTAGCCTTTTAGATAGCGGCGCATGCAATAAAGCAGCGTTGCCTGTTCTACGTTCTCCCTGATGTCGATCACGCGCCCGAAGAGGATGCGATGGGTGGCCTCGTCGACGGAACTGGTGAGCGCGCATTCGAAGCTGACCGAGGCGTTGACAAGCACCGGAACACCCGTGAGGCCCGTAGTCCATTCGTCCTGTGCAAACCGGTCTTCTGACGGAGTGCGCCCGCCGAACACATCGGAAATGGACTCCTGACCCGGCATCAATGTGTTGACGCAGAAATGGCTCGCGTTTTTGAAAGCACGAAAACATGAGCTTGCGCGATTGATGCAGACCAGAAGCGTTGCCGGCGTGTCGCTGACGCTGCAGACGGCCGAGGCTGTAAAGCCGAAGCGCTGACCGCCAGAACTGGTGGTGACCACGCTGACGGCCGAGCCGAGTCGCGACATGCCATTGCGAAACGCGTGCTTGTCCACAATGCTGAAGCGGTGATCCATCATTCCCATGTCGGCCTCTCGGCGCTGACGGTGGGCGACCCAACCGGTCGCGCAACGTCCCATGTTCCCAATTCGGTGCGGTAAGTCTGGCGCGCCCCGGAATCTCTTCGGGGGGCGTGCGAATGATGTTGGAGGCCCTTAAGCCGAGAGCTCCTTGCGGACGATTTCGGTGCCGGCGCTCAACGCCTGCAGCTTGCCCTTGGCGACACGCCGCGACAGTGGGGCCATGCCGCAATTCGTGCAGGGGCAAAGCTTGTCGGCGTCGACGAACTTGAGCGCCTTGCGCAGCGTGTCGGCGACTTCCTCCGGAGTCTCGATCGTGTCGGATGCCACGTCGATGGCGCCCACCATCACCTTCTTGCCCCGAATGAGCTCGATCAGATCCATCGGAACATGCGAGTTGTGACACTCCAGCGAGACCATGCCGATCCCGGATTTCTGCAGCTTGGGGAAGGTCGACTCATATTGCCGCCATTCCTCGCCGAGAGTCTTCTTCCAGTCGGTGTTGGCCTTGATGCCGTAGCCGTAGCAGATGTGGACGGCGGTTTCGCACTTGAGCCCCTCGATTGCCCGCTCAAGCGTGTCGACGCCCCACGCGTTCACCTCGTCAAAGAAGACGTTGAAGGCAGGCTCGTCGAACTGGATGATGTCGACGCCGGCAGCTTCCAGTTCCTTGGCTTCCTCATTGAGGATCCTGGCGAACTCCCAAGCGAGCTTTTCGCGGCTTTTGTAGTGATCGTCGAATAGCGTATCGATCATCGTCATCGGACCCGGCAGAGCCCATTTGATCGGCTTGTCGGTCTGCTTGCGCAAGAATTTCGCGTCTTCGACGAAGACCGGCTTCTGGCGCGACACTTCACCGACGACGGTGGGCACGCTCGCATCATAGCGGTTCCGGATTCGGACGGTCTCGCGCTTCTCGAAATCGACGCCGTCGAGGTGTTCGATGAAGGTGGTGACGAAATGCTGGCGGGTCTGCTCGCCGTCGCTGACGATGTCGATGCCGGCCTGGCGCTGGTCGTCGAGCGACAGA
>NZ_JBMDKS010000106.1:0-2003 GCF_057809835.1 Mesorhizobium sp. FG116 | reverse complement strand
AATCCGGCAGCCCCGCCGCCAATCAGGCCGAAGTCGCCGATAAGCTCGTCATCGCCAATCCCCGCGAAGATGAACTTGGCCCTGTCATCGAAGCTGCCCGGCTGGCGCCGATAGTACGACGACACGTCAAATCCCTGAGCTGAGAAGCCGGTGCCTGCCATCATCTGCGGCGGCAACCCTTGCCTCCGCCAGAGGCCGCCGTATTCGCCAGTGAAACTGTGATAATACTCGCCGGGTTCGGCCGCCCAAGTGCGGATGCCGCCCTCTCCGCGGCGAACCTCCATCACGCCCGGCTTGGTCGGGTGGTAGGCTATTCGCCAGTACCATCCGTTGGCACCCATATACATGAGGCGCCCGCCCGCTCTCTTGTATGCGTCGCAGGCCTCCCACATGGCTTTCGACCAGTATTCCGGGTGAGTGCCGGTCAGCAGCACACGGTAGGGGCTCACTGCCGCAAGTCCTTCGTAGTGAAGGTCCTCGTCGGTGACGCAGTCGAACTCGTATCCGTTCGCTTCCAGCCAATCAGTGGTGTGCAGGTCGGCATTCAATTGCCAGAGCGACGAGCCGTCCCCGCCCAGCACACCCTGCGCCTTGGGGCGCATGTTCAGAATCGGGCGCAGGCGAGAGGAGTAGCAGACGCCGCTGCCATCGGAATGGACATCGTAGCAAGAGTTTCCGTACTCTCGATGCTCCACCAAAAACACGTCTTCGGGATGCAGGACTGTCAGCCGGCCCGTCGCCATCTCGGCGCCGGCGGCATCGGTCCCAGTGTGGTCATTGGCGTAAGCCATGTAACTGGCGGTCGGAACCAGGAAGGCGATCTTCGCCGTCGGTCCCCCGCGAGCCGGCCGGACGACAAAGGGAATGTAGTCTTCATCGCCGCTGCACTGCAGGTGGGCGGCGTAGATGCCGCTCTTAAGCTCCTTTGGGACGGTCAGAGTGAAATCGACATCCCAGCCGGCATCGTAGAGGTCGTCGTCGTGAAAATGGATGGCACCATATTCATTGGGCGCATGGCCCCACGACATCTCGCGCCCGCACCAATTGAAACCCTTCATGGCACGAGCCGGCAAATTGACCGTTTTGCCATGAAACCGATTGTCTCCAATGTCGGCAACACGTTCGGAAGTGATGTCGATCGCGAAGTCCCAGCGGGCAACCAACTCGGACCGGAGGCTTGCCGGACTGTCTAGGACGCGCTCAATGTCCAGACGACTTAAGGCCTTCTTGGCAATCGCAGGACTGTCGAGCTTTCCGTTGAAATGTCCGGCGGTGGTACGACCCTTTCCGCCGTTAGCGATCGAATGGGCCGCCATCAAAAGTGCAGTGCCCGGATGGCCCGGGGCAAAGTCGACACTGGTCACGACCTCGGACGCGGTGTCGACGAGGGCATGAAAAACGGTAGGTATTTGGTATAGTTTTACTTCTCTCGTTTTGTGATCGTAGCTCGCGGCGAGGAGTTGCCACTCCCTCGGCAACATCGGCTTGCCGCTCGTCAATTCGACGACCTTTCCCGAGCCATCACCCAAGCGCAAGGCCAAGCAGCCGCGCTGGTCGATTCCGAGGATAAATCCTGACTTAGCTTGTTCATCCCAATGCGCGATGAGTGACTGCCAGCCTTTCAGCGGAGTCGTCGGCCACGCCATCACTTGCAGGGTAAAGGATTCCAGAGCAGCGAGCAGGGGATGCCCTGGAACAACGACGTAGGAACCCGCCCGGATCGCCTGTTCGCGGCCCTGGTATGTGCCGTCGATAGAAGTGACGACCGATTCTTCCTTATACCCCGGCCCTGCCGGATTGGTGTCGCCGTGAATAAGGCGAACGATCCGCGCCTTGTACGGCTCGCCCCCTTCGCAACTCGCGAAGAAGGAAATGTCTTCGCCGGAGCGAACACTGATCTTATCACTATAGCCGACAATCTTCTTCATGGCCGCGTCGCTCCTTACCGCCGGATCAACCGGACATGCGCCCTAAACGCCCGCCCGTTCCGCTCAGTCCTTCTC
>NZ_JBMDKS010000105.1:0-2090 GCF_057809835.1 Mesorhizobium sp. FG116 | reverse complement strand
CGGTTGATCTCGACGTTTTGCTAGGTTCTCAATGCCTTTCGTCTGTTTCGCGCCCCCATGCACGAACCCGCTTCGCGGGAGGGGCGCCACGGCCTGAGATGGCATAGTATTCATAGCCTTTGAGCAGGTTGCGGCGAGCGAGCCGACCATGGAGTTCCCTTCAACGAGAGGAACTCGCCATGGCTACCCCGTCTACCGATGCATCAGTTTCGCCGCTTCGCCAGCGCATGCAGCACGACATGCTCATGCGGGGCCTCGGCTCCCACACGCGGCAGGACTACGTTCGTCACGTCCGGTGCTTCGCCGCGTTTCTCGGGCGCTCGCCCGACACCGCAACGCCGGAGGACATCCGCCGCTTCCAACTGGATCAGCATGAGAAGGGCGTCGGACCTGCGACCATCAACGGCACAGTATCGGCGCTGCGATTCCTGTTTCTGGTGACATTGCAGCGCCGGGATCTGTCGCGCACCCTTGTGATCACCCGCTATCACCGCAAGCTGCCGGATGTGCTCAGCGTGGAGGAAGCGGGCCGGCTGCTCGAGGCGGCACCGGGCCTCAAGTACAAGGCGGCGCTCGGCGTCGCCTATGGCGCAGGCCTGCGCGTGTCCGAGGTCGCGCACCTCAAGGTCGACGACGTCGACTCTGCGCGCATGCTCCTCCGTGTCGAGCAGGGCAAGGGCCGCAAGGATCGCAACGCGATGCTCTCGCCGCAACTGCTGGAACTCTTGCGGCTGTGGTGGCGCGAAGGCAGGCGACGCGGGATCATGCTTCCGCATGGCTGGCTGTTCCCCGGCCGCAGCCGCACCGATCCGATCTCGTCGCGGCAACTGCATCGCGCAGTCCAGGAGGCGGCCGAAGTCGCTGGCATCCGCAAGCGCGTCAGCCCGCACACGCTGCGTCACAGCTTCGCCACCCACCTGCTCGAACAGGATGTCGACATCCGCGTCATCCAGGTACTGCTCGGCCACAGCAAGCTCGAGACGACCGCTCTCTACGCAAAGGTCTCGACCCGGACGATCCACGCTGTCACCGGGCCGCTCGACCGGCTGATGGCGCTGATGGAGGGCAAGACGCCGTCGGAGTAAGGCATGCGCGCCTCGATCGAGGTCGCCGACATCTTCCGCGCAGCAGGCCCAGCATACCGGGCCGCCCATGCGGGGCACCTGAGCCTCGCCAAGCTCAAGGTCATGTCGGCGATCGAGCATTGCCGCACTGCTGCCCTCGGCGGCCACGTCGAAGCCTGCGAGGACTGCGGCCAGTGGCGGATCGCCTATAACTCCTGCCGCAACCGACACTGTCCGAAGTGCCAGGGCGCAGCGGCGCGGACTTGGCTCGCCGAGCGCGAGGCGGACCTCCTGCCGGTCGGCTACTTCCACGTCGTGTTCACGCTGCCGGCCGAGGTCGCCGACATCGCCTTCCAGAACAGGGCGCTGGTCTACGATCTGCTGTTCAAAGCGGCGTCGGACACGATGCTGACGATCGCGGCGGATCCGAAGCATCTCGGCGCGCGCATCGGCATCACCGCCGTGCTCCACACATGGGGTTCGGCGATGACGCACCATCCGCACGTTCACATGATCGTGCCGGGCGGCGGCATCGCGCCGGACGCAAGCCGCTGGATCTCCTCGCGTCCGGCCTTCCTGCTGCCGGTGCGTGTGCTCGGCAAGCTGTTCCGAAGACTCTTCCTCACGCGGCTGCTCGCCTTGCGCGATGCCGGGCGGCTCGGCTTCTTCGGATCAATCGCACACCTTAACGAGCGACGCGTCTTCCTGCGCCACCTTGCTCCCATCCGGACAAAGCGCTGGGTCGTCTATGCCAAGGCGCCGTTCGCCGGGCCGGAGGCGGTGCTCGCCTACCTGTCGCGCTACACCCACCGGGTCGCGATCTCGAACAGTCGCCTGATCGCCTTCCACGAGAACCGCGTCACCTTCCGCTATAAAGACTACCGGCGCGCCGGTGCAGATCGCCAGCAGGTCATGACGCTTGCGGCCGACGAGTTCATCCGCCGCTTCCTGCTCCATGTCCTGCCACGGGGTGTGTTTTTTCGTGGAATTAGGACCCTGTTCAAGGGGTGATTTTCGTCCAAACGG
>NZ_JBMDKS010000104.1:0-2099 GCF_057809835.1 Mesorhizobium sp. FG116 | reverse complement strand
CGTCACCACGTCGCCAGTTGGCAGCTTGAACGATTGTTCCGTGATCTCGAACTCAGCCGCCGAATGATGATCGAACCATGCATCCGCGCCAATCTTACGCGGAAACCCTTCTGTTCGAGCATCATTGCCATACATCATTGTGAACGCGAACGAGCCCGGATCAAGATCCTCACGGGCGAACCAGCGACGCTGCATCGAGGGAGCTCGCGTGACCCAAGGCTTACCGGAGGCGCGGTGAGTGACGACCATGCTGCAGGGGAACTGATCGCTATCAATCATCCTGATCAGGGTTGCGGTCAGGCTCGCTGAAAAAAGCGTGGCTACCGCCCGGAGTGCATTGATGTCCAGGCGCTTGTGGAGCCGCACTGCGGGCTTGAAGAGATACCAAGGCATAAGAAGATCGGCAGCATATGCGTCGGCGGCCCGCTCCTTCGTCGCCTGCTCGTTCCTGTAGTTCCCGATATCAGTTGCACGACACACGGCACACTGTCCGCGATGGTGTGCCCAATGCCCTAATTCGTGTCCAATCGAGAACCGCCGCCGCTCTGGCGGCGAGGCGGCGTTCACCGATATGATCGCTTTGTCGTCAAGCCCGATGATTCGGGCCTCGCAATTGACGAGGGGACGAACTTTGATCTTGGCCCCGACGTGCCACGCGATGGCTTCAAGATCAATATCTCTGGGATCGTCGATGCCCAAAGACTGAAGCAGACCTTCGGCTCTTGTTGGCCGTTTCATCATTTGCCGCTGTTGTCGTCGCGATCGCGTTCAAGTTCGGCAATATCTTCGAGCATGCCGTCATCATCTTCATTGCCGCCCTGGCCTAACCGGGCGGCGAGAGTCAAGTTGGTGCCATCATCGTTGGCCCCAGTTCTCAGCGAGGTCAGCCGTCGCCTTGCGCGTTCCATCTCAAGGTCGGAAACAGGCGCGGACGCGAACACGTCCGAACGAACTGTCTGCCGTGCGACTTCGAGCTTACGTTTGGCCAGACGCGAGCGCCCGGCTGCAACAGCAGCGTCAAAGCCCTTGACGTCGGCCTCATCTACCGGTTCGTCATCCTTGCCATGCACGATCTCGTCGATCAGGAACTCGTGCAGGTGGTCGAGCCACTCTCTATCTTTCCCTGACATGCGGACCTTCCAATCTGCCTAGCGCTCGCGCGCTACCCCCGCCAGCCTCTTGCCCAACTGTAGCATCTGCCTCTTGAAGCGCCTGCGAACTGTCGCGAGCGCGGCTGTATCCATCCCCATCCAGTCGGCCAGGTCTTTCCCGATGAAGGACGCGGACAGGCCCTCGAAAAGAAGTTCCAACTCCGTGTCGCCTGCAATGTCGGCCAGCACCGCCTGCCGATACTCGTCCGGGTCCATCCGGTCTACAGCGTCGCCGGCATCGGCGCTGGCCGCGTCGATCGCAATGGTCCCGTGATCAGCGTCGCGTTCGATGACGCCATACTTGCCCTTTTCCTTCCCGGAACCCATGCGCCGGATCCGTGCACCTTCCGTGACGAAGTGACGATCAGAAGCCAGGCTCTTGATTGTGCCCATCAGAACCGGGAACATGTCGCTAGTGTCGCTTAGGCGCGTACGGCGCCCGTCACACATCCTGACGAATGCTTCGTTGATCAGTTCGTGAGCGTCGGCAAGGCATGCCGCCGAACATTTGACGGCAAACTGATAAGCGTCCCGCCTTTGCGCGGACGTCATCCGATCAAAGAACTCGCTTACCTCCTCTTCCGAGCAAGGTATGCGTCTAATGCCGGCTTCGGCATCCATTCGACGTCTCCCAAAACACCCGTCGACTCTCCTCCCGACTATTATGCGCGCATCAAAGCCGATTCAGACAAAAAAATAGAATTGTCTGAATCTCCAAATCCCGCGCCTTTCTCTTAAGGGGGCTCCCAAGCCGCACCGAAATCTTTGAATTCAGGAACAAGACTATGACTGCATCCGCATACCGGGGGACGAACCCCTTCGAAGACCCGCTTGATCGCATCCTGGCAGAAATCGCCTTTAGCGTTCAGTTGCCTCCGTCCCTCCACGCCAAGGCCTGCCAGCGCTACAAGGCTGTGCGCGAATATCTGGAAGGCACGACGGCGTTCC
>NZ_JBMDKS010000103.1:0-2122 GCF_057809835.1 Mesorhizobium sp. FG116 | reverse complement strand
GCTGATCCTGGTCGCCCTGCTTTTCGGCGCGATCTTCAAGATCTTGCCCGATCGTACGCTCTCTTGGCGTGACGTGCGGTTCGGCGCCGCCGTGACCGCGGTTCTTTTCACGGTCGGTAAATCCCTTATTGGCTGGTACCTCGGAACGAGCGCGATCGCTTCGTCTTATGGCGCCGCGGGAAGCCTCGTCGTCCTGCTACTATGGGTGTTCTATTCCTCGGCGATATTCCTGTTCGGCGCTGAGGTCACGCGCGCTGTCGCCGTCCGACTCGGCAGCCGTCGCGATTTGATGCCCATGGAGAGCGGCGCACGGCATAAGGGCATCTCCAGGGTCGAATATTTGCCTATGCGCCCGCTCGTGACCATCGCATCGATCGCAGGAATCGCATCGCTTGCGACCTTGGCATCAACACCTCGGCGCCGTAGGCCGTAAAATGGAGGGCACTTTGCTCCGCCATGGAGCCCCGCGCTGCGGCTGGGACAGGTGCTGGCCTGTGATGTTGCGCTTCGTGATCCGGCGTGTTGCACCTCAATGGATAGAATACTTATTTAAGGGCATGCCCACGCGCGCGACGAATACGGCCGCTGAACTGGTCGAAGAATGGAAGCTCTCGTCGGCCGCCACGTTGGGATCGTCGGTCCGCACAAGAGGCATCTTTCTGGAAGTGCGTGCCCGCCTTCCGTCAGCGGCGAAGAAGTTCCTGCATGTCGACGCGCGGACCCTCGCTCTGCGAATGCCGGAAGGTTCCGAGGGCGATTTCCTCACGGCGTCGATGATCGTGGCAAAAGCCATGCAGGATATCGAAGGCCTGCCTGTCATTCCTCGCGAGATCGAGGACATCCTCGCCATCTCTGCGACCGAACGACATCGATGGCTCAACGACGGACGCCTGCGGAGTGCGGGAACGCGCACGGTGAAACTTCGTGGACGCGCCAGGAAGATTACGTTTCACGTTTTTGACCCTCGTCACGTCGAGGACGTCCTGGACCGCGACCTCGTTACACTGTGGCGCGACCAAGACGCGCTGACCGCAGCGGAAAACCGACGCAGAGCCGCCGGAAAGGCGGCCCTGACACGGTCGCGCAAGAAAGGCGGCACGGCAGAATTCGTCCATATCGACACTGACGAGGACCCACATCGGAAATTGCAGGGTTGGGAAGAATTCGAAGCCGACGGGTTTCTGCGATGATTCGGCGATAGCAGCAGATCCGGCAAAAGCCAGGTTTGCCCGGCGATATTCAGGCATCAGGTCGCTATCCTGCGGACCAATTTCGTAGGTGATTCCTTCAGCTGCGAAGGTGATTTGCGCCCCCCGAAAGCCTCCGCAACATGGCAGGCCCGAAAGATTATGCGGATTAGATAGGCAATATGGCTTGGCCCGCCCTCGTTCCAGTCCTCGTCGTAGAGCACGGCCAGTCGATTATCGTCCTACCAGTCGCGTCGATGCGACGGCGGCGGGGCTGAGCAGCTTCGACGATCGCGCTAGCGCCGCGTCTGTTTCGGCGAACTCCTGCGCGACGAACTCGTCAACGTTGGGTTCCCCATAGCGTGGACAATTCGCCCCACGGCGCCCACGGCCGCAACCGTCCCTGAAATGGCAGCTAAAGCCAAAGTCGTTTGAGAAGCCCTCCCGGTTAGGTTGAGCGCTTTTCCTGGCCGGCGGCTCCCATGCATCTGTTGCAAAGTACATTGATCTCGACGATGCCATCGGTGACGGTCAGATTGGCGCGGCCGGCCAGTTGGCTGATCTCCCGCTCGACGGCTCCGCCCTGAAGCTCGGTGACCTTCCCGCAACGACCGCAAATCGCCAGCACGGTCAGCAGGTGGCCATGCAGATGCAGATAGGGATGCGAACAAGGCACGAAGGCGTTGAGCTTCTCCACGCGGTGTATCGCGCCACTGGCGATCAGCTTCTCCGTCGCGCGGTATACCTGCACCGGTGACCGGAAGCCTGACGTCTGCAACTCCCGAAGAATCTCATAGGCGCCGACCGGCCTGTCCGCCCGCCGGATCGTCTCCAGCACCAGACGCTGATTCCTTGTCAGCCGACGCAAAGGCGATGGGCAAGCTCCACAGGTCGATGTAGCCATGTCATGTAATAACATATTTTTTAATTGACGT
>NZ_JBMDKS010000102.1:0-2158 GCF_057809835.1 Mesorhizobium sp. FG116 | reverse complement strand
TGTCAATGACCGCGGAATCGGGACCCTTTTTTTTCATGTAAAAGGGACCCCGGTTTGGAGTGGCGAAGGGTACGTCGGTAAGCGCCCGATCAGGCGAAGCTGGTCAGGGTTGCACAGCCTGATCGGGCGCGGCTGATTTGCTTTTCGGCTTTAGCTTTGAGAGCGGCTTTTGAAGCGCCAGGATTCGTTTCCGGTCTCGACGATCTCGCAGTGATGGGTGAGACGATCGAGCAGCGCGGTGGTCATCTTGGCGTCGCCGAAGACGGTGGGCCATTCGCCGAATGCCAGATTGGTGGTGATGATGACGCTGGTGCGCTCATAGAGCTTCGAGATCAGGTGGAAGAGCAACTGGCCGCCGGCCTGGGCAAAGGGAAGATAGCCGAGTTCGTCGAACACGACGAAGTCGAGCCGGGTCAGGTGGTCGGCGATGCGGCCCTGGCGGCCGGCGCGGGCCTCGGTCTCGAGCCTGTTGACCAGATCGACGACATTGTAGAAGCGGCCGCGCGCGCCGTTGCGGATCAGGGCCCGGGCAATGGCGATGGCCAGATGGGACTTGCCCGTGCCGGTGCCGCCGACCAGGACGACGTTGCGCTGATCGGCAATGAAGGCTCCGCCGGCGAGATCACGAATCAGGCTCTCGTTGACGGGCGTGCCGGTGAAGTCGAAGTCGTCGATGTCCTTGGCCAGCGGCAACTTGGCGACGGTGAGCTGGTATTTGATGGAGCGCGCCTGCTTCTCCGATATCTCGGCCTGCAGCAGATCGCCGACGATCTTCGGCGGCTCGTGCTGCCGCTTGATGGCGACGCCCATGATCTCGTCATAGGCTGATCGCATCCCGTAGAGCTTCAGCACTCCCATCAGTTCCAGAACCTCGGTGCGTTCCATGGCTTAATGTCCTCCTGAGACTGTCATAGCGGGCGCAGTCGGCGATCGGCTCGTGAGCCAGCTTCAGCGCCTGGGGAATGGAAAGGATCATGCCCGGCGCCGGATCGCGGTGGCGAGCCAGGATGTTGAGGATCACCGCCGCCGACGAGACGCCGTGATCGAGCGCTTCCTGACAGGCCGCCTCGACCGCGCTCAATCCATCGCTCAGCACGCAGGTAAGGATCGACACCATCTGCCGGTCGCCGTCATCGGCAGCCTTGAGCTTGCGGCGCACCTTCTCCATGGCCGACGGCAAAACCCAGTTCTTGAACGGTGCGCCGTTGCGCAATCCACCGGGCTTGCGGGCCAGCACCGGCACGTAGTGCCAGGGATCGTAAATGACCTCGTTGCGGCCAAAACAGCGGGCATGTTCGCCCACGACCACGCCATCCTGTCGGATGACGATCCGGTCGGCATAGGCATGGATCTCGACCGGTCGGCCGACGGCGCTCGACAACACCGAGTATTTGTTGTTGTCGAAGCGCACCGTGCAGGTCTTCGACACCGAAGCCGGAATGCAGTGGAAGCCGTCGAAGCGTCCGGCATAGGGAATGAAGCTGGTCCGCTCTTCCTCGAACACTTCCCAGATCGTGCGCTCGCCCTGTTCGGGATGCGGGTGTGCCTTGGCCCAGGAGACGCATTTGTCGGCCAGCCAGCCGTTCAGGTCCTCCAGCGTCTTGAAGCGCAGCCTTGGCGTGAAGAAGCGCTCGCGCACCAGCCCGACCTGGTTCTCGACCTGCCCCTTCTCCCAACCCGACGCCGGCGTGCAGGCCTCAGGTTCGACCAGGTAATGCCCGCACATCTGCGCAAAACGGCGATTGTAGCGGCGATCCCTGCCGACGAAGATCGCGTCCACCGCCGTCTTCATGTTGTCGTAGATGCCGCGCGTGCAGGCCCCGCGGAAGAAGGCGAACGCCCTGTCATGGGCGTCGAACACCATCTCCTGCGTCTCGCGCGGATAGGCCCGAACGAAGAACATGCGGCTATGGCAAAGCCGCATGTGCGCCACCTTCAAGGTGACCGTCACGCCGTCCAGCAGGACGACCTCGTGGCTCCAGTCGAACTGGTAGGCCTCGCCAGGCGCGAAGCTCAGCGGAATGTAGGCCTCCGCCGCGGCGCTGCCGCGATCCGACTCCCACCTCTGGGCATGCCGCCACACCGAACTGTAGCTGCCGTCATAGCCCAGGCCACGAAGTTCCTCGAAGATGCGGATCAACGTTAGCCGCTCACGCTG
>NZ_JBMDKS010000101.1:0-2164 GCF_057809835.1 Mesorhizobium sp. FG116 | reverse complement strand
ATCTCTACATGAGCCTGTGCTTTTATCTGTTCTTTGCGGGTCTCATTGTCGTTTATGCAGTCATCGATGATCTTTGGAAAATTGGCGAGGCATCGAAAAATCGGCAGGCCGTGGATTTCCGACACGATCTCAACGAAGCTGGCTTCAGGGTGATGCGGTGGGCTTTCCGGTGCACCGTTTTGGGCGTTCTGATCGCCACGGTCATGAAGCTTCAAAGCTCTTACCTGGCATCGAACGGCACGAATATTGTCGCTTGGTTGATTGGCGATCTGTCCTCAGTCTTGTATGATCAAGCCGATGTGCGCAAGGGGTTCGCTTATAGAATGCCGACGCACTACAGCAGCCTTCTTGTCGCGATATCGGCCTGTGTTGTTTTTTTCTACGGTGCCATCCGTTTGGGTGTCGGGGGTCAATTCCAGGACACCTTATGGAAGATGTCAGCGGTCATTGCCCTGCTCGTTGCTGTATACTTGCTGACCGATGCATTTTCAGGCTTCTCGATCTTTCTGAGCGTCGGCGTGCTGGTCGCCTTATATGGCTTGATTGATCCAGGGTTTGGTCGACGGCGAGCGAGCGAATTGGGAAACAGCCAGAGTGTATCATAGGTGGCTTGATCGATGGGATGAACAGCGGGCTCAACGCGGTGAGGAAGGAAAGAAAACGACCGCTTTCATCCTCGACGCGGATCGGGCCTTTCCGGGCGAGAAGAACATAAAGAGCATCGGGGAGTTTTGTGCCCTGGCCGACCAGGCGGGAGCTGACTCGACATTTTTCGATGAGCCCGAAGGTGGCGATGTCGGTTTCGAAAGACAAGGCGAGTGGCTCAGATTTCCATCGGACATTCGCACTGATGTCGTGGAGACCAATGTTGTCTGGGCAAAAATCACAGACAGTGGGTGGCTCGCTCAGGCGTTGGTAATTTTTCACCACTGGAATGCAAGCTCTTGGAATCGCCAGATCGCCAGCTTTTTCTCGAAGCATGGCATCACGGTCGTTGAGATCGCGATGCCTTATCATTTCCAGCGCAGCCGTTCCGGATCCCAGCACGCAGACTACATGCTCAGCGCCAACCTTGGTCGAACGATCCAATCCTTCAGGCAGGCGGTATTGGATGGCCGAAAGCTCTGTCGGTGGTTGAAGCGCGAAGGCTACCGGGACATTTCGGTTCTCGGTATGAGTCTGGGTTCCTGGGTCGCCGGATTGATCGCGGCGCATGACACGGCGGTATCGAAAGCCTCGCTGTTTCTGACAGCGGGAAGCTTGGCCGATATGGTTTGGACAGGTCGTGCGACGCGCGCGATACGCGCTAGCCTTGAGCCCAAGATCGATCTCGCAGATCTCCGACGGGCGTGGGGACCGCTTAACCTGGAAAACTACGCTCTTCGTCTGGCACGGCCGGATCTCCCCCTGCACGTCGTGTTGGCAAAGAGAGACAAGGTGGTTTTGCCGGAGCTGTCAGCGAGATTCCTGCAGAAGCTGAAGGACTCCGGCGCTCGGCCCGGTGTTCTCGAATTAGACTGTGGCCACTATTCCCTCGCGATTCCGCCCTACATTTTGTTGGCTGGTTTGAGCTTGAAGCGGTTTCTCTCCAGTGCCGACAAATCGGCTCGTCGAGGATAAGTATGGATTTAGCCGGGCTATTTGCCAGGAGACTCGGCTCATCGAGGGATCCTTCCGGCTCCGGGAATCTGCTTCTGGAGGACTTACATCGAGCAACAGTTCAGGTCATAACGCGACGGGCGTATGAGAGGATGAGCTAAATGCCGGGGCATCTGGATGACGACGAGCGAGGGGCAGATATCGCGCCAGATTCGGACGAGGTTGGCGAGCTGCACAGGCGTTTAATCACGGCGCTCATTCGAATTCGCGATCTGAACGGCCTTCGGAACAAGCATATAGCTGAACGTCTCAAGATAACAGAAAGCTATATATCTCAACTATTGCGTGGCAAACGAGATGTTCGCTTATCGATGCTGAACCGCATCGCTAAGGAGTTCGGAATCGAAGCTTCCGAACTCCTTAGCGAAAAATGGGACGAGACCGAGAAGAAGACGCCTGAAACTTCCACGCCCCCTCCCGATCTGAATCAGCTACTCGCGCTGGTGGAGGAGAACGAGAAGCTGAGAAGGCAGTTCGCTGACAGCCTGCGACAGGAGAACTCCGA
>NZ_JBMDKS010000100.1:0-2204 GCF_057809835.1 Mesorhizobium sp. FG116 | reverse complement strand
ATGCAGCAGGTCATCCCAATGGTCAAGGATCAACGCGGTGTTGATCGGCGCGCCGATGTGGTTCGTCAGCGCCGGGTAGGCATCGCCTTTTTCGAATGTGTGGAACTTTCGATCCTTCAGGTTGCGCAATCGAGGTGCGAAACGTTTGCCGATCAGGGCAAACAATCCGAAGACATGATCGCTCGCGCCGCCAGTGTCAGTAAAATGCTCTTGGATATCCAGGACCGTATCCTGGTCAAACAGGCCATCGAGCACATAGGCCGCTTCGCTTTCAGTCGGGCTGATGGGCAAGATACTGAAATAGCCGTATTGGTCCGACAGGTGGCTGTAGAACTTCGATCCCGGTTCGCTGCCGTAGTGCAGATTGACGTCACCGCGTTTTGCCGCTCGGTCGCTCGCACGGAAGAACTGTCCGTCGGACGACGCAGTTGTTCCGTTGCCCCAGAGGCGGGAATGCGGGTGACCAGTATGTGCGTCGGTGATGCAGGCCTGAGCAGCGCGATAGGTTTCTGATCGAGCATGGAAGGTGCGCATCCAGCCGATCTGATGGGCGCTGATGCCCTTGGATGCGCCGGCCATCCGCTTCGGACCGAGATTGGTCGCATCCGCAAGAACGCCGGCCAGCATGGCAGAGACGTTCCGTGGCTCGTCGCCCGTGCGCACATGTGTGAAGTGATCGGCAAAGCCCGTCCAGTCATGTACGTCCCTCAGGAGATCGGGAACTTCGACCAGCGGATACATCTCGCTGATCTCTGCGTTCAGTTCTTCGGCTGCCTCAGGAACGTCGCCGGTGGTCGGTGTGACGATAAGCGTTCCGGTTTCGAGACGAACACCCTCGAGTTTGCCTGCGCGAGCGCGACAGGCCAGGCGCTTCAGATTAAGGTCCAGCATCTGCTTTATTTCGTTCAGCCAGGCGGCGCCGTCACTTCCCACACCAAGGCCAAGCCGATCATCTTCCTTCATCGTGGTGAACGTAGATCGAGGCATGAGATGCTCATCGATCGGACGGAAAGAGCGGCTGCCTTCTACCCAGATATCCGCCGAGCGAAGCCGCTCGCGCAATGCAGCGAACGTGGCTACCTCATAGAGCCGGCGATCGGGCTTATGCTGCACAAAGATCAGCTTCCGGTCGGTGGGGCTGAGATGGCTGGTCGGAACACGCTCGGGCAGTGCACGCCGTCCCTCCCAATGAAGCCTTCGGAGCATCGCAACGGCTGTGAGCAGGGAATCGTGACGGCGCGCTGAACGGAACGTAAACGTTGTCAGGAACGCCGTCGCGTATTTGAGGACGCCACTATACTGCTCGGCCGCCAGAACCAAGGGAGATGCCTCGCTGTCCTTGACCATGGCTGCAAGCTCCGGCTTCATCCGAAGCAGCCGGTGCCAACCGACCTTCTGGTCGAGCACCTCGAGTGCGTCCTGCCCAAAGTCGTTGGCCGACTGTAGCGCAGATATCGTATCGAGGAACATGCGCAGCGCCTTGGAGGTGTCTGGCCTATTATCCATGTGCCGCCGCTTCTTGCGGCTGTTGGCTTGGGAGAACAGCCGCCCGATAAGCTTGATGAACATCGTCACGGCATCATCGGTCAGCTTCTCGCCGAGCCTGATCACCTGCGCGACGATCAGGGCGTGACGACGGCTCGCATTGAAGTCGCCGGCCAGCCACGCGGGCGTGGCATTGCCCTCGCGAACGATCTGGTCCCACCGCCCGGAAGCAACGCGCACCCGCAAACCGGAATCGATCCCGAGCGTGCGCAGGAACGCAATCCGTTCGGTTAGCCCAACCAGATTTGAAGCCGCGGGCGCTTCTGGCACAGAGCGCAACCAATGGAAGCGGGTCTGACCGATCGCCGCATCAACCTCGAGCAGCTTGTCGAGCGCCTGCAGCTTCTCAGGTGGCAGCCCTTCGATCAGCGCCCCCTCCACCCGGCGCCGCGCTATGGCGCGGGCTGCCAGCCCCATTCGCTCGATGATCTCCGCCGCGGGCAAGAGGGCTCCGCGTTCTCGCAGCATGGCGACAATCGCATTCACGATCGAAGCGCCGCTGTCGGACATGGCGGCCGCCTCTATTGCCGACAACAGCGCGGCGCGACGATCCCGAGCTGTCGCGCTTCTGACGCCGAGATAGATCATCAGGCGCGCAATGTGATCGCGGCGCGTCTCTTCCCGGCGGGCATAGGTTGTGAACACAGTGGGAACGGCGC
>NZ_JBMDKS010000010.1:0-147038 GCF_057809835.1 Mesorhizobium sp. FG116 | reverse complement strand
CAGCTATTCCTTTCTCACTCCGCTCGAAAAGGAATTCCGGCATGACGATGCGGAGAAGTTGTGCTCCGCGTCAGAGTCGATGACATCGACGAGGAGTGTGCATCGCCGGGTTTACGCGTGGTCTTCCACCCCGCCGGTCTCCATGTAGCGGCGGTCGATTTCGGGCAGTTTTTCGCCCGACAGTGTCGCCTCGAAGGCGCGCAGGCGCTTGTGCACCGACTGCAACTCCACGATCGTCGACCACGAATTGAGCAGGAACTGGAGCGATCCGGTGACCCGGCCAAAGGCGTTCGATATCTGGTTCAGTGCGCCGAAGGTGATCTTATGCGCCACCAGCGAGGGACCGAGGATGATGAAGGAGAAGATGTTGTCGGCCTGAAGGTACGTGTAGCGGACGACATTGAAGTAGATGTAGTGGAAATAGAGGCGGAAATAGTTTCTCCGCACGTTCTCGAACAGTTCCGTCGTGGTCGCCGGATCGGCGCGGTCGGCGTGGTCCTCGCCATAGACGAGTTCCTTGCGGTAAGCAGCTTCGACGCGCTGGTTGCGGAATTGCAGGCCGGGCAGCTTGATACCGGCAAGCATGACGGCAAGCGTGCCGAACAGGCACCAGCCGATGGCGGCCACGACGAGCGGTTGCGGCACCGCGCCGATGATCGGCAATTCCGTAATGTGCTGCTGCAACGTGATCATGACCGGCAGGAAGGCGATCAGGGTCATGATCGACTGGACGAAGCTTGAACCCAGATCTTCCATGATCTGTGAAAACCGCATCGTGTCTTCCTGGATACGCTGCGATGCGCCTTCGATGTGGCGCAACTGGCCCCAATGCGAGACGAAATAATTGTTCATCGCCGTGCGCCAGCGGAAGATCCAGTGGGAGACGATGAAGGCGTTGACCACCGACACATTCATGCCGATCAGCGCCAGCCATGCGAAGCTTGCCGCGCCTTGGTAGAATTCGGCATTGGTCGATTTGCCGGTCCCCGACATCAGGCCCTGCACGTAGTCGAAGAACGGCCCGTACCAGTTGTTGACCGCGACCGAGACCTGCACGTTGAAATAGATCATGAACAGGACGATCGAGGTGACGAGGATCGACCAGTTCTGCCAGGGATGCGGCGAATACCAGCGCCAGAAGGCGTAGAAGATCGCAACGCCGAGCGCGAAGTAGATGTAGAACCACAAAAATGGCGTCGACCAGAATACGCTGATGCCGATGATGGGCGGTGCGCCGGGTGCAGCCGCAGGCAGGCCGATCCAA
Source organism: Mesorhizobium sp. FG116 (assembly GCF_057809835.1). Lineage (NCBI taxonomy): Bacteria > Pseudomonadati > Pseudomonadota > Alphaproteobacteria > Hyphomicrobiales > Phyllobacteriaceae > Mesorhizobium > Mesorhizobium sp. FG116. The sequence goes on along the minus strand of NZ_JBMDKS010000010.1, from coordinate 145,774 downwards.
GCGCCAAGCTGCGAACCGCCGAACAGCCAGAACAAAACGAGGAACAGGCTCCAGCCCGCTGCGCTAAGAAAGAACAGTTTGGGCTTCGGAAAGAAGGATACGAACACGGAGGCGGGTTCCTTATTGCACGCGCAAATCAGCCAGATGGCGAGCCAAAGTTATACAGCGTCCTTTGCGCGTCGAATCGGACGCGCGGCGCTGTAGCCGGGCATAAGGTCACACTTCGTTTGCAAAGAAAATGCCCGCGCCGCGCGTGAGCAAAACCAAAATCATGGCGATTTTGGCGCGGCTGACCAAGCTGCTGCGGCGGACAGGACGAGGACGCCGGCGGCGAGCATGGACGGGACGAAGAAACTGCCCGACCATTCAGCGATGATGCCGGCGACGATTGGGCCGATGATCTGGCCGAGGCCGAAGGCTGCGGTCATGATGGCGAACACCTTGCGCGTGGAAAGCGGGGCAAGTTGGCGCGCCGCCTGGATGCCGAGCGCCGTCGGCGCCATGAAGGTCGCGCCGAGCAGGATGCCGCCGGCAAGCGGGCCGATCCGCCCCGTCACCGCGACGCTTGCCGCGACGCCGACCGCCTCGACAAGGCAGGCAATCGCATAGGCGGAGTAGACATTGCTGCGGCGCGCGACGCGCTGCCAGACGAATAGCGAGGGTACCGCCGTCAGGCCGGTAGCCAGCCACACCATTGCCTCGAACACGCGGCTTTCGCCGCCCTGGCGCACGATGGCCACGATGAATGTTGCTGTGATGACATAGCCGAAGCCGAACAGGCCATAAGACAGGATGATCTTGGCGAGAGACGCGTTGCGCGGCAGCGCCGGCTCGCGCTTTGAATTTGCGCCGCCGACGGGGCCTTCGTTTGCAAGAAAAGCGACGAGCACGAAACCGGCCAGCGACAGCGCTCCCGACCAGTACCAGGCGGCTGTCCAGCCGGCATGGATGGTGACGATAGCCGCCATAAGGATCGACGATCCGGCGATGCCGAGGCCGACGCCGCCGAAATGCACGGCTTCGAAACCGGCGCGGCCGCTTCTGGCCAGATGGCTGAAGACGATGCTGGTCATGAACACCATCACGAAGGCGCTGGCGACGCCGGCAAGGAAGCGGATGACGAGGAATGGCGTCATGGTCTCCACGGCCCCCATCAGCGCCACCAGCAAGGTGCTGGCTGCGAGCGCGCCGAACACCACCATGCGTTCGCGGCCATGCGCCCAGCCGCCGGCCGCAACGAGCGCGCCGACGAGATAGCCGAGGTAGTTGGCCGAGGCGATGAGGCCGGCATTGGAGGCGGAAAGCCCAAGCTCCTCCATCATGCCGGGGAGAATCGGCGTGTAGACGAAGCGGCCGATACCCATTGCTACTGCAAGGGAGATCATGCCTGCGACGGCAAAACGAAGCGGTGACGAGGTCGTCTGTTCCATGGCCGCGCACAATATTGTCGTGCGCGGCTGAGACAATGCGACTTCAGTTGGTCCAGCACCGGTTTGTTCGTGGTGTTCCGGTCATCATCCAGACGTGATCGGGCGATGCGCTGAGCCAATTCATAAGGGTGGAAAGGGCAACGGGGCAGGTCTATGTAACAGGCTTGGCATCCATAACCGCAGGCTTTCCCAAATGACCGCACATTTGCCCATCACCACCTCCGTTCCCGGCGGCTCGGTTTCCATCGATCCGGTGAAGCTCGACAGGCTGGCCGAAGTGGCGATCAAGGTCGGGTTGCAACTGCAGCCGGGGCAGGACCTGGTGCTGACCTCGTCGATCGCGGCGCTGCCGTTGACGCGCAAGATCGTCGAACAGGCCTACAAGGCCGGCGCCGGGCTTGTGACGCCGATCTTCAACGACGACGAAATCACGCTGGCGCGCTTCCGGCACGGCGCGGACGATGGCTTCGACCATGCCGCCGGCTGGCTCTATGAGGGCATGGCCAAGGCGTTTTCCAACAATGCGGCAAGGCTTGCGGTGCGCGGCGACGACCCGTCGCTTCTGTCGGGACAGGACCCATCCAGGGTGGCGCGCGCCAACAAGGCGAACTCGATGGCTTACCAGCCGGCGCTGGAGAAGATCACCGGCTTCGACATCAACTGGAACATCGTCGCCTATCCGGAGACGGCATGGGCAAGGCAGGTGTTTCCGGGCGTTAGCGACGAGGTGGCGGTCGGCAAGCTGGCCGACGCGATCTTTGCCGCGAGCCGCGTCGATGGCGATGACCCGATCGGCGCGTGGAAGCTGCACAACGCGGTTCTCAAGGCGCGTACGGAATGGCTGAACGGCCACCGCTTCCATGCGTTGCATTTTACCGGACCCGGCACTGATCTAACGGTAGGTCTGGCCGACGAGCATGAATGGATGGGCGGCGCCTCGACCGCCAAGAACGGCATCACCTGCAACCCCAACATCCCAACCGAGGAAGTCTTCACGACGCCGCATGCGCTCCGGGTGTCGGGCCATGTTTCCTCGACCAAGCCGCTCTCCTATCAGGGCACGCTGATCGACAATATTTCGGTGCGCTTCGAGGAAGGCCGCATCGTCGAGGCCAAGGCGTCGAGGGGCGAGGACGTGCTGAAGAAGGTGCTCGACACCGATGCCGGTTCGCGCCGGCTGGGCGAGGTGGCGCTGGTGCCGCATTCCTCGCCGATTTCGAAAAGCGGCCTTCTGTTCTTCAACACGCTGTTTGATGAAAACGCTGCCTGCCATATCGCGCTTGGCCAGTGCTATTCGAAGTGCTTCGTCAACGGCGCCAAGCTGACGCCGGACGAGATCGCCGCGCGCGGCGGCAACAAGAGCCTCATCCACATCGACTGGATGATCGGGTCCGGCCAGATCGACATCGATGGCGTGCATAGCGATGGCCGCACCGTTCCGGTCATGCGCCAGGGCGAATGGGCCTAAAGCGGGTGCTGGGATGTCAGGCAGTTCGATAGCGATCAAACGCGTCTACGAACCCGCCGCCGATAGCGACGGGCAGCGCGTGCTGGTCGATAGGCTATGGCCGCGCGGGGTCAGGAAGGAAGATGCCAGGCTTGATGAGTGGCTGAAGGAGATCGCGCCGAGCGATGAATTGCGCAAGTGGTTCGGCCACGATCCCGAGCGCTGGACGGAGTTCCATAGGCGCTACCGCGAGGAACTGAAGGGAAAGGCCGAGGCGGTCGAACACCTGCGCGGCCTTGTCGCCAAGGGCAAGGTGACGCTGCTTTTCGGCGCGCATGACGAAAAGCACAACAACGCCGTGGTGCTGGCCGACTACCTGAAGTGAGATTGTGGCTCAGCGGCCGGACAGTTCCTGCGTGTAGACATCCGGCTTGAAGCCGACCAGCAGCCGCTCGCCAAGGTCGAGCACGGGGCGCTTGATCATGGTTGGGTGCTGAAGCATCAGCGCCTTTGCCTTCTTCGGCGTCAGGTCCTTTTTCTCATCGTCGGCCAGCGCGCGAAACGTCGTGCTTGCCTTGTTGAGCAGGATTTCCCAGCCGACCTTGTCGACCCATCCGTCGAGCCGCTTGGCGTCCAGCCCCTGCGCGCGATAGTCATGGAAGGCATAGCCGACCTTGTGGCCTTCCAGCCAGACGCGGGCTTTCTTGATCGTGTCGCAGTTGGGAATGCCGTACATGGTGATGGTCAACGGGCTGTCCTCATTGAAAAAATTTCAGGCACTCAAAGCCGATTCGCGGGGAATTGTCAGTTCGCACCGCAACCTTGCATTTACCAAACATCGTCGCCGTTAACCCGGCATCAAGGTTAATGCACCATTTTCGATGGCAATGGGTTTCAAGTAGCGTCCTGGAGAGTTCCCCGTGCATCGACGTGGTTGGAAGCGGCCGTCAGCCGCCGCCGGTGGCAAGCATCGTTCAATTTTCTCTCCGCTCGTCGTGGGCCTTGGCATCTGGATAGGGTTTCCTACCGTGACTGCCTTTCAGGACATGACCAGTCTTGTCTCGGGCCTCGAGGCGAGTGCTCGCTGGAATTCCTATATCGAGAAGTCGGTGGCCGGTTCGACCCAGGCGGCCGAAATGCCATTCGCGGTGTCTGCATCCACCGGTGCCATGTCGGGTGCCGGCGTCGATTTGCCGGGAGTGGGTACCGTATCGTTCACCAGCAAGAGCGGCGTGGTCGGCGAGACGCCGGACGAGGATAGGATCGTGCGCACCGGCAAGGGTGGCCGCCTGGTCCAGATCGCGCCGGTAGCGCCGCCCAAGAACTTCAACGCCGGCTCGATATTCGAGCGCACAAGTTCGCTTTTGCGCCCCAGCATGGACAGCGACCTGAAGCTTGCCTTCGCCAAGCCGAAGATCAAGGGCAAGGAAGTGGAGATCGCCGCAGCCTTCCATGTCAGGGAAGAGAAGAAGCCGCAGGCGGGCATTTCGCCGATGCTGGCCAAGCTGATCAACAACGACACGCCCGATGTTCTGGCAACCGCCTACGCGCCGGCCGAACCGGACTATGCCAAGGCGTCCCCGTTCGAGGCCCTGCTGCAGGACGAGCAGGCTGATGGAGGTCGCTTCATCCCGCCGATGGGCAAGGGCGACCATTCGTGGCTGAAGAACCCGCTGCCCGCTGCCGTTTTCTCACAGCCGGAACAGGCCTGCCTTGCCAACGCCATCTATTTTGAAGCGCGTAGCGAATCGCTTCGCGGCCAGGCGGCCGTTGCGCAAGTCGTGCTCAACCGCGTTCGCAACCCGACTTATCCAAGTTCGATTTGCGGCGTGGTCTACCAGAACGACAACTGGTTCAACCGCTGCCAGTTCTCGTTCGCCTGCGATGGCCGCAAGGATCGCGTGACCGAACCTTCCCGCTACAAGATCGCCAAGGATATCGCCATGGCGGTGACGGCCGGCAAGATCTTCCTGCCCGAGGTCGGCTCCTCGACCCATTACTACGCCAGCTACGTCAATCCGGGCTGGGCGCGCGCCATGCACAAGATGACCAAGATCGGCCTGCACATCTTCTACCGCACCTATGGCGGCGGATGGAGCTGACAGGGCTTGCTGCCGTTTTTCGCCGGACCGTCTTTTTGCCGGGTTCGCGGCAGGATTCTGCCGATTGACGCTCCAGCCCATGCCGGGCACGATGTCGCACTTGCCTAACTAATTGATTTTTCAATACGAAATACTTGGTTTTGAAAGCCGCGCCGTGGCTTGACGGCGGCTAGCCCTCTAACTATGTTGCGCCGCAATTGGATGCGGACCGACGGTGACGTTATGGCCGGGCAAGGAGGTTGCGATGGCCGATAAGAAAAGGCCAGCCGGAACCGGAGAGACCAGCCCCGGTGACGATCGCAAAGGCGACATCCGCGACGACGAACTTGAGCGGCGTCGGCGTGAGCTTGAAGCATCTCTTGCAGCAAGGCAGCCGGAAACGCTTAAAGGGGAAGACAACGCGAAAGCGGGCGGTGTGATCGGCTACGGTCAGGCCTTCAAGCTGTCCAGCGAGTTCATCGCAGGGATAGCGGTAGGGGTCGGCATAGGCTGGATGGTCGATCGGCTGGCCGGTACCTCGCCTTGGGGGCTGATCGTGTTTCTACTCCTGGGTTTCGCCGCCGGCGTGCTCAACGTCCTGCGTTCGGCTGGCCTGATTGCCGGCTTCGGAGAGGGCAAGTACGGCGTCGGTCCGAAGCGTGATTGAGACACGTCTTGGACGTGATGGTATTTGAGAGAGCCGTGCGCGGCCGTGTGAGGACTGAAAGTGGCAGCTGCTGACAAGGTCGATCCGATCCACCAGTTCCATATCAACAAGATCATCCCGATCGAGTTCGGTGGCTATGATCTGTCCTTCACCAACTCGTCGCTTTTCATGGTCGCCACCGTACTTGTGGCCTCGCTGTTCCTCTACCTCGCCACTTCCGGACGTCACCTCATTCCGTCGCGCTGGCAGTCTTCCGCCGAGATGACCTATGAGTTTGTCGGTTCGATGCTGAAGGATTCCGCGGGATCGCAAGGCATGCGGTTTTTCCCGTTGGTGTTCTCGCTTTTCATGTTCATTCTGACAGCCAACCTGCTTGGCCTGTTCCCCTACTTCTTCACCATCACCAGCCACATCATCGTCACCTTCGCCCTGGCGATCATGGTGATCGGCATCGTGGTGTTCTACGGCCTGGCCAAGCACGGCCTCGGCTTCTTCAAGCTGTTCGTGCCGAGCGGCGTGCCCATGGTGCTGTTGCCGCTGGTCGTGGCCATCGAAGTGGTTTCCTTCCTTTCTCGGCCGGTCAGCCTCTCGGTTCGTCTTTTCGCCAACATGCTGGCAGGCCACATCACGCTCAAGGTTTTCGCCGGCTTCGTCGTTTCGCTGAGCGCGCTGGGCGCGGTCGGCATCGCCGGCGCAATCCTGCCGCTGATCATGGCTGTGGCATTGACCGCGCTCGAATTGCTGGTTGCGGCCCTTCAGGCCTATGTTTTCGCCATCCTCACCTGCATGTACCTGAACGACGCCCTCCACCCGGGCCACTAACCGAATCGCTCGCAGACGGTCTGCGTCGACGAACCCCAAACTGAGATCCTACAAGGAGTTGAACAAATGGAAGCTGAAGCAGCAAAGTACATCGGCGCTGGTATTGCGTGCCTGGGCATGGGTGGCGCGGGCATTGGCCTGGGCAACATCTTCGGCAGCTACCTCGCCGGCGCTCTTCGCAATCCGTCCGCAGCCGATGGCCAGTTCGGCCGCCTGATTTTCGGCTTCGCCGTTACGGAAGCTCTCGGCATTTTCTCGCTGCTCATCGCGCTTCTGGCGCTGTTCGGCTGATCTGTCGTTGAATGTGGGGCCGTCCGCATCGACGCGGCCGGCCCGAATGACGGGGACGAGAAATGTTCGTGACACCAGCCTATGGGCAAGAAACCGCGCCTGCTGCCGAAGGCAGTGATGCGCATGCCACAAGCGGCGCACAGGCCGGAACGGAAGTTCCGCACGAGGCGGCGCATGAGGGTACGTTTCCGCCTTTCGATCCGGCGACCTTCGCATCGCAGATCTTCTGGCTGGCCATCACGTTCGGCCTGTTCTACCTCTTCCTGAAGCGGGTGGTGATGCCGCGCCTTGCCGGCATTCTCGACACGCGTTCCAGCCGGATCACCCAGGATCTGGACCAGGCCGCCAGGCTGAAGGGCGAGGCGGATGCCGCTGTAGCTGCCTACGAGCAGGAACTGGCGGAAGCCAAGGCAGGCGCCAACGCCATCGGCCAGCAGGCCCGTGATGCAGCGAAGGCCGAAGCCGAGGCCGCTCGCAAGAAGGTCGAGGTAAATCTGGAGAAGAAGCTGGCCGAGGCCGAGGCGCATATTGCCTCGATCAAGTCCAGCGCCATGAAGGATGTCGGCGGCATCGCTGAATCCACCGCAACGGCAATCGTCGAGCAACTGGTCGGCAAGGCCGACAAGGCAGGCGTGGCCGCGGCAGTGAAATCGATCGCGGGCTGAGGGAAGAGCAATGGACGCAACATCTCTCGCAACCGTATGGGCAACCATCGCCCTCTTAATCTTCATCGGCATCTGCATTTACGTGAAGGTGCCGGCAGTGATTTCCAAGTCGCTTGACCAGCGGGCGGACAAGATCCGCAGCGAGCTGGACGAGGCCCGCAAGCTGCGCGAGGAGGCACAGTCGCTTCTGGCCGAGTACCAGAAGAAGCGCAAGGCCGCCGAGCAGGAGGCTGCCGACATCGTCGAGGCCGCCAAGCGCGAAGCTGCGGTGCTTGCCGAGGAAGCCCACAAGAAGACCGAGGAATACGTTACCCGCCGCACCGCGCTTGCCGAACAGAAGATCGGCCAGGCCGAGCGCGAGGCGATCAACGAGGTGCGCGCCAGCGCCGTCGATCTTGCTGTCGAGGCCGCTCGCAAGGTTCTGGCAGGCCGTGTCGATGCCAAGGCGGATGGCGACCTGTTCAAGGCTTCGCTGGCCGAGGTCAAAGCCAAGCTTAACTAAGTTCGAGCCAACGTATCACCGAGACATCGAGCCGCTGGGGAAACCCGGCGGCTTTTTGTTGGGGGGATGAAGGGGCAAGTCCTTCAGCTTTGGGCCGCCCGCTTCAATTGCCTGAGTTCATGCGGGCCTTCGAAGGCTACAACTCATTTTCGGGAGACCTGTTTTCGCGGTCAGATGCCGAGAGATACGGTTTCAGGCTCTGCGGCATCGTCGGTTTCCAGCCTGAACGGGGCGAAGGAAACGCGGTGCAGGCGCTTCAATGGGCCATGCGCCTTGATGGCGACGCGGTGGCGCTGGGTCGCGTAGCCCATGTGAACCTCGAAGCCGTAGTGGACATGAAGCTTGCCGCAGTCGGCCATCATGCGGTCGCGCATGACTTTGGCGACGATGGAGGCTGCGGCGATCGACTGCGAGCGCTGATCGCCTTTGACCAGCGCGCGTCCGAGACAGGGCAGGCCGGGCGGTACGTCGCGGCCATCGGCCAGAGCGAGCTTCGGCCGGACCGGCAGGCCGCACAGCGCCCGCCGCATTGCCTCGAGGCTGGCCTTGCGGATGTCGCTGGCGTCGATGCCTTCGGCGCAGACCGATGCCATGGCGACGCCGAGCGCCGAGCCGAGGATCGTCTCGAAGACGGCCTCACGCTGCGCATGGCTGAGCCGTTTGGAATCGTCGAGGCCATCTGGAATATTGGCTGGGTCGAGCACTACGGCAGCCGCCACGACCGGCCCCGCGAGCGGGCCGCGCCCGGCTTCGTCCATTCCGGCAACCGGCCACAGGCCTTCTGCTTTCGCCGCCGTTTCGAAGGAGAAGTCTGGACGTTCGACGATGTCGAAGAGAAGCGGAGAATCGGGGCGCGCGCGAACCATGGTGCGGCGAGGTTCGCATTGGCCCCGATTCTCCGCAAGACCCTTCCGGCCGGTGGGGGAGCGGGCGGGAAGGGCACCGTCGGCGGGGACGGGCCGGACGGGAGGGGAACAGGACGGAACGGATGCCGTTCCGGCAAAAAGTCACAAAAGCATCAACTGCTCGTTCTCCTTGGCGGCGGCGACGAACTGGTCGGTGCGCAGCGTGCGCCGCTCGATGTTGAGGCCGAGCCGCTTGGCGGCGATTTCAAAGCGCCGCCCGATCTGCCAAGCATAGGGACCGGCGCCCTTCATGCGCTTGCCCCATTCGGAATCGTAGTCCTTGCCGTCGCGCATCGAGCGCACCAGCGACATCACGTGGCGATAACGGTCGGGATAGTGGCGCAGCAGCCAGTCCTTGAAGATCGGGCTGACCTCAAGCGGCAGCCGCAGGACCACGTAGCCCGCTTCGCGTGCGCCAGCGGCGCGCGCCGAATCGAGGATGCGTTCCATTTCCTGGTCGGTGAGGCCCGGGATGATCGGCGCCACCATGACCGATGTGGGAATGCCCGCATCGGTGAGTTGCCGGATCGCTTCGAGCCGCTTGGTCGGCGTCGAGGCGCGCGGTTCCATCGTCCTCGCCAGCATGCGGTCCAGCGTCGTGACCGACAGCGCCACCTTGGCAAGGCCGCGCTCGGCCATCCGCGCCAATATGTCGATGTCGCGCGTTACCAGTGCGGACTTGGTGACGATGCCGACCGGGTGGCCGCGCGCCTCGAGCACTTCGAGGATTTCGCGCATGATGCGGTACTGTTTCTCGATCGGCTGGTAGGGATCGGTGTTGGTGCCGATGGCGATGGTGCGCGGCGTGTAGCCGTCCTTCGACAGTTCCCTGTCGAGCAGACGGGCGGCGTCCGGCTTGGCAAACAGCTTCGCTTCGAAGTCGAGACCCGGCGACAGGCCCATGAACGCGTGCGTCGGTCGGGCAAAGCAGTAGACGCAGCCATGTTCGCAACCGCGATAGGGGTTGATCGAACGGTCGAAGGAAATGTCCGGCGACTCGTTGCGGGTGATGATGGTGCGCGGCCGTTCGACCTGCACTTCGGTCTTGAACGGCGGCAAATCCTCCAGCGAATCCCAGCCGTCGTCGAAGACATGGCGGCTGACCGGCTCGAAGCGGCCCGACGGGTTGATGCCCGCCGAGCGCCCGCGATTGCGGTCCGGCCGCACGCGCATCCCGCTTTGTTCAATCATCGCATTGGCCATCTCTGCTCGTCCGGCCCCGAAAGCTGCAATGTCTGCGCGCACGATCTGTTCCATCTTGGCCTTCTCCCAAGGTGTATTTCCGGGCTGTCGAATCGCCGTTCTCATGAAATTATTCCTATCCACCAAATAAGAACAAAGCAAGAACTTTGTTGTCGGGGCACTAACCTGGAACTGGTGGAAGGCCAAGCTTTCGGCTATGGCATCCGGATGCTGAGCGCCGTGATCGAAACCGAAAATGACGAAGAGGGGCTGGCGCGCACGCTGGCTTCGCTGATCGGCGGCGCGGTCGAGGGCGTGCTGCGCGATGTCCTCGTGCGCGACCAGGGTTCGACCGACCAGACCCACAAGGTTGCCGACCATGCCGGCTGCGTGTGGCTGGAAGGTGCCGATCTCGGGGCGGCGATCCATCGGGCCAAGGGCGAATGGCTGCTTTTTCTGCAACCGGGCGCGCGGCTGCTCGACGGCTGGGTCGATGATGTCGCGGCCCATATGGCCAAGGCCGCGATGCCGGCGCGCTTCAGCCGTTCCCGCGCCGACCGTGCGCCTTTCCTGTCGCGCGTTTTTGTTCGCCCCGATACGCTGGCGCAAGGCTTGCTGATCCCCAAGGCAAGGGCGTTGGCGCTGGCGAAAAGTGCTGCCGATGCCGAGGCTCTCGCGCGCGGGCTCGCCATGAAGACGCTGCAGGCGGAGATCGTACCGGCTTCGCAGAAGAGCTAGGGGATTGGCGCTGCCGGGGACGCTTTTCTGCTCCGCCCTTAAGCTCGCTCGTCGCTGGCGGGGACCCCGAGCAGTGGCCAGACGCTGGTCGAGGTCGTGCTTTATGGTTGCCACGCCCGGATTTTCATCCGTCTGGCCATTGTCAAAGAACTGACCTTTGCCGTTGAGGCGCAGGTCGGGAGGACGGGCGGCCGTTCGGTCGCTCGTTTAGATAAAGTATGCGGCCTTGCGGCCGCCCGTCCGGTGTCTGTCATCCAGTCGACCGGTCCCAAGATCGTCCGATGGGTCTCACCCTGTCGCGACGATCAGGCGAAATGCGCCTCCTGCCGCCACGGGTTCTCTTTCCTTTGTCATGGAAAGCCCGCCGCAGGACGCCGGCCTGTCGGATGCCCTCGGGTCCATTGGCGCCGAACCAATGGGGGGAGGTCACCGCCGCCCTAACCGTTGCCCGGTGCGCAGCCGGTTCCCGCAAGAGCGATGGGACTGAGTATGAGGGAGGTGCGGAAGGGTGGGGAAAAGCGGGTGCAAAGTTTTTTGCGGAAGCGAGTGGGAACAAGGGGTTGGCATGGGCTGTGGATAGAAAAGTGGGTGGTGTGGTCCACGTCTGGCAAGGTCGGCGCTTGGCGAGGTCAGCGCTGCCCCTCACCCTTACCCTCTCCCCGTAGAAAACGGGGAGAGGGGGACATCTACGCCGGTGCCGGACACCCCTCATCCGACCTCGCTGCGCTCGGCCACCGCGCAGCCGGTTCTGTACCGTTGATGCGCGTCCTCGATGTCACGGAATGGATCCCGGATATTCCTTCCTCGCTCCGCTCGGAAGCGAATTCCGGGATGACGAGGCGGAGGCCAGGGTGCCTGGCTGTTGGGTCAGCGCGGGACGCCGGCGACGGAGCCGCGCACGACGAGATCGACGGGCCAGACCTCACCGCGGATGTCGGTTTCGAGACCCGAAATGCGAGCCGCCAGACGTTCTGCCACGCGCGCGCCGGCTGCCCGGATCGAGGAACGGGTGGTGGCGAGCGGCACGGAGAAATTCTCCGGTTTAAGCCACGAAAAAACGTCGTCATGGGCGATCAGCGAAACGTCGCTCGGAATGCTGACGGCAAGGTCGCGCGCGGCCCGCACAACGCCAAGCGCCATGATGAGACTGGAGCAGAGGATGGCGGTCGGCGCGTCGGCGCTTTCGAGCAGCCGCCGCGCTGCCCGATAGCCGTTCTCCTCGGTCATCGTCATCGAGAGGGTGTGCCGGTCGTCGAGCGACAGGCCGTCGCCGGCGAGCGCGCGGCGCACCCCTTGCTCGCGGTGGATGGCGAAGGTCTCCCTGATGTCGCCGTTGATGAGCGCAATGCGCCGATGGCCGAGCTGCAGCAGCAGCCGCGTCGCCTCGCGAAAGGCCCCCTCATTGTCGATGTCGATATAGGAATAGTCGAATGCGTGGTCGTCGCTGCGGCCATGCACGATGAAAGGAATGCCGAGCGCATGCAGGAGCGCGATGCGGCGGTCGGCGGGGAGGGGCGAGGAGATGTAGACGGCATCGACCTGCTTGTTGGCCACGATGCGGCGGTAGGTGGTTTCCTGGTCGTCGGCGTCGGCGGGCGACAGCACGAGGTCCAATTCATGCGAGCGGGCATAGTCGCCGAGACCGGACAGGAATTCGACGAAATGCGGATCGATGTCGACGCTGGCACCGGTCGGCAGCACATAGCCGATCATGCCGGTCTTGCCGGTGGCCAGCCGACGCGCGCTCGGGTTAGGGCGGTAGCCGTGCCGCTTGGCGGCGTCCATCACGCGCCGGCGCGTTTCCTCGTTGACCTCCGGATAGCCGTTCAGCGCACGGCTCACCGTCGTCTGCGAAAGCGCCAGCATCTGGGATAGCTGCTTGAGGTTCAAGAACCTGTCTCCGAAATCCAAAGCGCTTTAAAAACTCGAGCCAAAGACGCGAGTGTGCTCCGTTCAACAATAGGCGCAGCGACGGGCCGATGAAAGGCGGAACCGTTGCTGCGGCGCAAAAATGCATGATGCAGTGCAGAAAAGGAGCGATCCGGTCAAAAATTAAATCGATTAGTGTTTAAGCGGCTTGACTCTCCTTCGATTCAGTGACGAGATAAGAAGAACCAAAGCGCTTTGAAATTGCCTTCAAAGAGTCAGGTCTGGCCTTGAAGGCGCAAAGCAGCCTCGGCGCGCGGAATGGAGGTTCCGCACGATATCTTGCACCATTGGGAGGAAGCCGATGAAGAAGATGCTTTTGACGGGCGCGGCCCTTGTCGCGCTGGCGTGGAGCCTGCCCGCGCATGCGGACCTGAAGTTCAAGCCGGGTGAGGACCAGAAGTTCCACTGGGCGAATTTCGATGAACTGAAGAAGGTCGATCTCAAGGGCGAGACGCTGACCATTTTCGGGCCGTGGCGCGGCGAGGACGAGGAGCTGGTGCGTTCGGTGCTGGCCTATTTCATCGAGGCCACCGGCGTGGAAGTGAAATACTCCTCTTCCGAAAACTATGAGCAGCAGATCGTCATCGACACGCAGGCCGGCAGCCCGCCCAATATCGCCATCCTGCCGCAGCCGGGCCTGATCCAGGACCTTGCGTCCAAGGGGCTGCTGACCCCGCTTGGCGACGATGTCGCCAGTTGGGTGAAGGACAATTACGGCGCCGGCCAGTCCTGGGTCGATCTCGGCACCTACAAGGGCAAGGACGGCACGCCGGGCTACTACGCTTTCCCCTACAAGGCCGATGTGAAGTCGCTGGTCTGGTATTCGCCGGACAATTTTGAGGAAGCCGGCTACGAGGTTCCCAAGACGCAGGAAGACCTGACGGCGCTTGAGCAGAAGATCATTGCCGACGGCGGCAAGCCGTGGTGCATCGGGCTTGGCTCGGGCGGTGCGACCGGCTGGCCGGCGACGGACTGGGTGGAAGACATCATGCTGCGCACGCAGCCGCCCGAAACCTACGACAAGTGGGTGAAGAACGAGATTCCGTTCAATGATCCGGCGGTGGTGAACGCCATCGACATCTTCGGCAAGATCGCGACCGACGACAAGATGGTCGACGGCGGCGCGGCGGCGGTTGCGGCGACCGACTTCCGCGACAGTCCCAAGGGCCTCTTCACGGTGCCGCCGAAGTGCTACATGCACCATCAGGCATCGTTCATTCCCTCCTTCTTCCCGGAAGGGACCGAACTCGGCGTCGATGCGGACTTCTTCTACTATCCGCCCTACGCCTCCAAGCCGGAGCTTGGCCAGCCGGTTCTGGGCGCCGGCACGCTGGTGATGATCACCAAGGATTCCAAGGCCGCGCGCGAATTCATCAAGTTCCTCGAAATGCCGCTCGCGCATGAATTGTGGATGGCGCAGAAGAGCTTCGTGACCCCGTTCAAGGGCGCGAACACCGAGGCCTATGGTTCGGATGCGTTGAAGAAGCAGGGTGAGATCCTGGCCAATGCCACGACCTTCCGCTTCGACGGTTCAGACCTGATGCCGGGCAAGATCGGTGCAGGTTCGTTCTGGACCGGCATGGTCGACCTGGTTGGCGGCAAGCCGGCAGAAGCCGTGGCAACCGACATCCAGAAGAGCTGGGACGCCATCAAGTAGAGGCGAGGGGCGGACGCAGCCTCCCAGGCGCGCTGGCCCGGACCCTAGAAGGCCCGGGCCAGTGGGAGGGGAGACAAGCGTGACATTTCATGCGGCCTGACGCGGTGCCCATGGGCTGACCGTGCGTGGCGGCTGCGCGACAAGGGATGGGGCAGGGATTGTCCCGACCGGAAAAGAATCGGCTCTCGGGGGAGGAACCCATGGCAGCGCAGATTTTCTCGGCCATTTTCGTCATCATTGTCGGTGTCGGCGGTTGCGTCGCCTATTTCTGGGGCGCGAACAAGCTGCTCGACCTGATCTTTCCCTCGCGCGGCGTGGCAGGCGCTGCGGCCGTCGACAATCTGCGCCGGCAAGGTCTGGTGCGGCCATGGCTGTTCGTCGGCCCGGCGTTGCTGATCCTGACGGTCTACCTCATCTATCCGGTCATCGAGACGCTGAGGCTTTCGTTCATGGACCGGGGCGGCGAGCATTTCGTCGGCTTCGCCAACTACGCCTGGGCCTTCGGCGACCGCGAGTTCCGCAACTCCATCCTCAACAACATCTTGTGGCTGGCGGTGGTGCCGGCGGCCTGCACCTTCCTCGGGCTGGTGATTGCGGTTTTGACCGACCGCATCTGGTGGGGAACGATTGCCAAGAGCCTGATCTTTTTGCCGCTGGCGATCTCGTTCGTGGGCGCCAGCGTGATCTGGAAATTCATCTTTGAGTATCGCGGCGAAGGCCAGGTGCAGATCGGCATCCTCAACGCCATCGTGCAGTATTTCGGCGGCGCGCCGCAGGTGTGGATTTCGATCCCCTTCTGGAACAACTTCTTTTTGATGGTGATCCTGATCTGGATCCAGACCGGCTTTGCCATGGTGATCCTGTCGTCGGCGCTGCGCGGCATTCCGGAGGAAACGCTGGAGGCGGCGGTGATCGACGGGGCAAGCCCGTTCCAGATTTTCTGGAAGATCATGATCCCGCAGATATGGGGCACGATCGCGGTGGTGTGGACCACGATCACCATTCTGGTGCTGAAGGTCTTCGACATCGTCTTGACCATGACCAACGGCCAGTGGAACAGCCAGGTGCTCGCCAATCTCATGTTCGACTGGATGTTCCGTGGCGGCGGCGATTTCGGCCGTGGCGCGACCATTGCGATCATCATCATGATCGCGGTGATCCCGATCATGATCTGGAACATACGCCAGGCCAACCGCGAGACGGGAGGGCATTGAGATGGCTGGTTCGACCGGAAAATCCTTCATCGGCCGTTTCGGCGTCCATTTTGCCGTGCTGGTGTTCGTCGTCATCTGGACGATCCCGACGCTCGGCATCCTGGTGTCGTCGCTGCGCGACAAGGACCAGATCATCGCATCGGGCTGGTGGAATTCGTTTTCGACCTCGAGCCAGACCGGCGCGGGGCGTCTCGGAACGGCTGCCGACCAGGTCGAGAAGGACGGCAAGTTCCTGATCATGGGCAATCTGTTCGAGGCGGGAAACGCCGCGACGTTGTCTGCCTTCGGCGTGCGTTCGCAGGAGCCAACCAAGTATGAGGCAGGCTCGGTCGCGGAGCTGAACGACGGCGTGACGCTGCAGGTCAACGAGGACGGCTCCTATGTGCTGACCTCGCCGGTGAAGTTCGAAGGCGCGCGCGGCCAGCGCGTCTACTACGCGGCATCGACGCCGCCGCGCTTCACCACGGAGAACTACCAGACGGTGCTGTTTTCCGAAGGCATCGGCCGCTCTTTCATGAATTCTCTGACGGTCACGATCCCGGCCACGGTGATCCCGATCCTGATCGCCGCCTTTGCCGCCTACGCGCTGGCCTGGATGCGGTTTCCGGGACGGGCGCTGTTGATCGCCGTCATCATCGGCCTGCTCGTCGTGCCGCTGCAGATGTCGCTGATCCCGCTGCTCAAGCTCTATAACGGCGTCGGCGTGTTCTTCGGCGTGCCGGTGAAGACCTATCTCGGCATCTGGCTGGCGCATACCGGCTTCGGCCTGCCTTTCGCCATCTACCTGCTGCGCAGCTACATCGCCGGCCTGCCGCGCGAGATCATGGAATCGGCGCGCATCGATGGTGCCAGCGACTTCGAGATCTTCGTCAAGATCGTGCTGCCGCTGTCGTTCCCCGTGCTGGCTTCGTTCGCCATCTTCCAGTTCCTGTGGGTGTGGAACGACCTTTTGGTGGCGATGGTGTTCCTCGGCACCGAGGCAGACCAGATCGTGCTGACCGCCAAGCTGAATGCGCTTTTGGGTTCGCGCGGCGGCGACTGGGAAATCCTAACCACCTCAGCCTTCGTCACCATCATCGTGCCGCTGATCGTGTTCTTCTCACTGCAACGCTACTTCGTGCGCGGCCTTCTCGCCGGCTCGGTCAAGGGAGGCTGATTTCAATGCAGGCGGCGCAACGCGTCCAGAACCCGGCCCTTGCCGTAAACCGCGACTGGTGGCGCGGCGCGGTGATCTACCAGATCTATCCGCGCAGCTATCAGGACAGCAATGGCGACGGCATCGGCGACCTGAAGGGCATCATCCAGAGGCTGCCCTATATTGCCGGCCTCGGCGTCGATGCGATCTGGATTTCGCCTTTCTTCAAGTCGCCGATGCGCGACTTCGGCTACGACGTCACCGATTATTGCGACGTCGATCCGATGTTCGGCACGCTGGCGGACTTCGATGCGTTGGTGGACGAAGCGCATCGGCTTGGCCTGAAAGTGATGATCGACGAGGTGATTTCGCACACCGCCGACGATCATCCCTGGTTCAAGGAAAGCCGCGCCAGCCGCACCAATGCCAAGGCCGACTGGTATGTGTGGGCCGACGCCAAGCCGGACGGCACGCCGCCCAACAACTGGCTGTCGATCTTCGGCGGCTCGGCCTGGCAGTGGGATACCCGCCGCCAGCAATATTACCTGCACAATTTCCTGTCCGAGCAGCCCGACCTGAACTTCCACAACAGCGAGGTTCAGGATGCGTTGCTGGACGTGACCCGCTTCTGGCTGGATCGCGGCGTCGATGGCTTTCGCCTCGACACCATCAACTTCTATTTCCATTCCAGGGGCCTGGAGGACAATCCGGCCCTGCCGCCGGAAGAGCGCAACGACCAGACCGCACCCGCGGTCAACCCGTACAACTACCAGGACCATCTCTACGACAAGAGCCAGCCCGAAAATGTCGGCTTTCTCGAACGCTTCCGGGCTTTGCTGGATGAATATCCGGCGGCTGCCGCTGTCGGCGAAGTTGGCGATTCGCAACGCGGGCTGGAGGTGGTGGCAGCCTATACGGCGGGCGAAAAGCGCGTCCACATGTGCTATTCTTTCGACTTCCTTGCACCCGAAAAGATCAGTGCCGCCAAGGTGCGCGGCGTGCTGGAAAGCTTCGGCAAGGCGGCGACTGATGGCTGGTCGTGCTGGGCGTTTTCCAACCACGATGTGATGCGCCACGCTTCGCGCTGGGCGGCCGGCGAAGCCGATCCGAAGGCCTATCTCAAGGTGGTGTCGGCGCTGTTGATGTCGCTGCGCGGCTCGGTCTGCCTCTATCAGGGCGAGGAACTGGGCCTCACCGAAGCAAACCTTGCCTTTGAGGATTTGCAGGACCCCTACGGCATCCGCTTCTGGCCGGAGTTCAAGGGTCGTGATGGCTGCCGCACGCCGATGGTGTGGGACGAAAACGCGGCCAACGGCGGCTTCTCGAGCGCCAAGCCCTGGTTGCCGGTGCCGCGCGAGCATCTGGCCAGCGCCGTCAGCAGGCAGCTGGGCGACGAGGCGTCGCTGCTGGAACACTATCGCCGCTTCCTGGCATTCCGCAGCGCGCATCCCGCCTTTGCCAAGGGCGACATCGAGTTCCTTGCCGGTGATGACGACACGGTGGTTTTCACCCGCCGCGAGGGCAACGAACAGATCGTGTGCGCCTTCAATCTCGGCAGCAAGCCGGCGGAAGTCGATCTTGGCGGCAGACATGCGCTGCAACCATTGTCAGGGCATGGCCTGTCCGGGCAGTCGGCAGAAGGCAAGGTGCGGCTTGGCGGTTACGGTGCCTGGTTTGGGCGGTTTGCCTAATCAGGGTTCAGAAATTCACGGGAGGAAATCATGGCCGATCTGACGCTCAGGCAAGTGAAGAAATCCTACGGGAGCGTGCATATCCTTCACGGCATCGACCTCGACATCAAGTCGGGCGAGTTCATCGTTTTCGTCGGGCCTTCGGGTTGCGGGAAGTCCACGCTGCTGAGGACGATTGCCGGGCTGGAGGAAATCAGTTCCGGCGAACTCAACATCGCCGGCGAGCGCGTCAACGACGTGCCGCCGTCGAAGCGCGGCATCGCCATGGTGTTCCAGTCCTATGCGCTTTATCCGCACATGACCGTCTACGACAACATGGCCTTCGGCATGAAGATCGCCAAGGAAGACAAGGCCGAGATCGACCGGCGCGTCAAGCAGGCGGCCGAGATCCTGCAACTGACCAAGTATCTTGATCGGCTGCCGCGCGCCATGTCGGGCGGCCAGCGCCAGCGCGTTGCAATCGGCCGCGCCATCGTGCGCAACCCCAAGGTTTTCCTGTTCGACGAGCCGCTGTCGAATCTTGATGCGGCGCTGCGCGTGGCGACCCGCATCGAGATCGCCAAGCTGAAGGAATCCATGCCCGACACGACGATGATCTATGTCACCCACGACCAGGTCGAGGCGATGACATTGGCGGACCGCATCGTCGTGTTGAAGGATGGTCACATCGAGCAGGTCGGCACGCCGATGGACCTCTACAAGAAGCCGGGCAACCTGTTCGTGGCGCAGTTCATCGGCTCGCCGGCGATGAACATCTTGCCGGCGACCGTCGCGACGGCAGGCAAGGCGACGGTGGTGGATCACGTCGGCGGGCGCAAGGCCACGGTGCCGATCGCTTCGCCGGCCTCCGCCAAGGGGTCAGCTATCAGCTTCGGCGTCAGGCCCGAGGACCTGTTTGTCGCCACCGGCGCGGATTATCTGTTCGAGGGCAAGGTCGACTATGTCGAGCAACTGGGCGAAGTGCAGCTTGTCTATGTCGATATCGGTCGTGGCGACCAACCTCTGGTGACGAAGCTTCCTGGAAATGTCGAGGTCAAGCGCGGCAGCACGTTGAAACTGACTGCCAACGCGGAAGACCTGCACATTTTCGACAGCACGGGGCGCTCGTTTGCGCATGCCGATGCGGTGGCTGAAGCTGCCTGAGACAGGGTGCAGGCGGACAAAATAAAAGAGCGGCGGTAAAGCCCGCCGCCCTTTGGGTAGTCTCGGTCGATTATTAGCTGTTGCCGCCGAGACGCTGTTCTGCAGCGATGTTGGACTTCACGACATAGCTGTTCGAGCCCGTGTTGACCGAAGCGGTGTAGCTGCTGTCAACATTCGTCGCTGCAGGCGGGTTGTTGACCGCATCGGAGCCGTAGTGGTCGCTGCCGGCGAAGGAGGCGCCGGTAACAGCGAGAATGGCGGCAGCGGCGAGAGCAATCTTCTTCATTTCAAGTACTCCAGATTCTAAAACATCCGTCCATCTAGCGGCGTTTCCTTGGGAGGATTTTTGCGTCGTTTGGACCTCCCCGATGTGGGTTGGGATAGGCCGGCTTGCCAATCACGAAATTGTTCATGGTTGGACTAATCCAACACCTCTTGAACATGTGAAATGTCCACTTAGCAGGTAAATTTACCAAGCAATATCAATATGATGATCGGAATGGTAGTCTGATGAAAAAGCAGGTTCCCGCTTTCTTGTTCACGGCGTCTTGGACACACCGTCAACAAAAGCCGGCTAATGTCCCCTTGAGTTTTCCGCGGCATGAAATTTTCATCGAAAATTTCTGTTCCGCTAATGGGTGTTTGCCCGGGTGAGGTTCGACACGCACCGTGCTCGACAGGAGCTGGCCTCACCATATGCTGCCCCTTGAGACTTGAGTGTTCGCGCAAAGAGGCGCTAGAAAGCCGCCCGGCCGATGCCCCGGCCACCGCGACAAGGGAGCTGGACGATGCTGCGCAAGACGGATTTCTTCATCGATGGAAAATGGGTCGCTCCGGTGGTGGCGAAGGAGCTGGAGGTCATCAATCCGGCTGACGAGCAGCCCTTTGCCGTGATCTCGATGGGGTCGGCCGCTGATGTCGACAAGGCCGTGGCTGCGGCGCGGCGCGCCTTTGAAAGCTGGAGCGTGACCACCCGCGAGGAGCGGCTGGCGGCGCTGGAGCGCTTGCTCAAGGTCTACAAGACCCGCATGGGCGACATGGCCAAGGCGATTTCCGACGAGATGGGCGCGCCGATCAAGCTTGCCTTCGAATCGCAGGCGGCAAGCGGTGCAGGGCACATCGAGGCCTTCATCCGGACGCTGAAGGACTACAAGTTCGAGACGCCGCTGAGCGACGACAATCGCGTCGAGCACATCGTGCATGAGCCGATTGGCGTCTGCGGCCTGATCACGCCGTGGAACTGGCCGATGAACCAGGTGACGCTCAAGGTGGTGCCGGCGCTGGCGGCAGGCTGCACCGTGGTGCTGAAGCCTTCGGAAATCGCGCCGATCTCATCCGTGGTCTTTGCCGAGATCATGGAAGAAGCGGATTTCCCGGCCGGCGTGTTCAACATGGTCAATGGCGACGGACCGAGCGTTGGCGAGGCGATGTCGCGTCATCCCGGCATCGACATGATGTCGTTCACCGGCTCGACCCGCGCCGGCATTGCCGTTGCCAAGGCCGCGTCGGAGACGATCAAGCGCGTTGCGCTGGAACTGGGCGGCAAGTCGCCCAACATCGTCTTTGCCGACAGCGACCTGGAAGCTGCGATCAAGCGCGGCGTGCGCCATTGCTTCAACAATACCGGACAGTCGTGCAACGCGCCGACCCGCATGTTGATCGAGCGCCCGGTCTATGACCGCGCCGTGGGCATTGCAGCCGACGTGGCGGCGACGGTGAAGGTGGGCAATCCGGCAGACGACGGCAACCACATCGGGCCGCTGTCCTCCGAAGTGCAGTTCACCAAGGTGCAGAGCCTTATCGAACAGGGCATCAAGGAAGGCGCGCGCGTTGTGGCCGGCGGGCTTGGCAGGCCGGAAGGCTTCAACCGCGGCTATTATGTGCGCCCGACCATTTTTGCCGACGTGAACAACGACATGACCATTGCGCGCGAGGAAATCTTCGGGCCGGTGCTGGCGATGATCCCGTTCGATAGCGAGGACGATGCGGTGGCCATCGCCAACGACACGCCCTATGGGCTCGCCGCTTATGTGCAGTCGGGCGACAAGGTGAAGGCGCAGCGCGTGGCCCGCAAGCTGCGCGCCGGCATGGTGCAGATCAACGGCACCAGCCGTCCCTATGGCAGCCCGTTCGGCGGCTACAAGCAGTCCGGCCTTGGCCGTGAAGGCGGCAAGTGGGGCCTGGAGGATTTCCTTGAGGTCAAGGCCGTGAGCGGCTGGGACGAGGCTGTCGGCTGAAGGGTGCCCCTCACCCTTACCCTCTCCCCGCAAGCAGGGAGAGGGGGTTCTGAGAGGTCGGGGCGGCAGCCGTGAACTGACCGCTATAGATCAGCAGTAGCCTTGAGATAGTTGGCCGCGATTTCGCGCATGCGTTCGCGGCTGAAGCTCGGTCCGTGGCCGCCATGGCCGATGCGGATCGGCAGATGGAGCAGGCGCTCCATCGTCTCGCGATAGGCGGCACGGTCTGAGTCCGGCAGGTCGTCGATCAGCGTGTCGTCATAGACGGCATCGCCGCTGAAAAAGGTCCCCTCGGTCTCATCGATCAGCGCGATCGAATCCGGTGAATGGCCGGGCAGGTGCAGAACCTTGAAGCGGCGGTCGCCGAGATCGACGACGTCGCCTTCGCTGAGCGCACGCTTAAGCGGCGCCGGCTTGATGGCGTAATTGGCAGCACTCCAGCCCGGCTCCGGTAGTTGCGAGACGGGGTCCTTCATGTCGCGGAAAAAGTCTGCGTAGGTGGCGGCGTCGCCCATCCGTTCGAACTCGACCGCGCTGTAGGCTGGCCCGGCGCGATGTTCGAACTCGTGCAGCGACCCGACGTGGTCGAGATGGATGTGGGTGGCGACGACGATCAGATCCTTGCCGGCAGGTGTCGGGATCTCCGGCAGAAGCGGGCGGATGCCCATGCCGGTATCGATGAGCAGGTCGGCATCGCGACCGACGACATGCCAGATGTTGGCGCGCAAATAGTCATTGACGTAAGGCTCGGTCAGGTGCGTGGTGACCGCATCAACATGCTGCTTCGCGAACCAGCCCGCCATCAGACGAATGGCCGCCCGACCTGGTATTTGGCCGGGACAAGACGCTTCAGATAATCATAGGCCGGTTGCGCGAGGCGGTTGGCGTCGCCCTGCATGAAGTCGGGCGGCATATGGCGCGTCTTGCCGGCGACGTGGTCGAGCGGCACCTTTTTCAGCACGGTCTGGCGACCATCGAATTGCAGCGCGACCGAGCCACCGCCTTCGCCCGCGACCGCGGCAGCAAATGCGCCGGCCTTGAAGGCTTCTTCGCTGTCGACCGCGTTGATGGCGCCGACATAGCCGCGCGGCATATAGCCGAGTGCATCGACTCGGGCGCGCTTGCCGGGCAGGTGGGTTGCGAGCGCCTGTTCAAGTGCTGCGGTGAGGTCGCTTCCGGAAAGCTTGACGTTGCCATGCGCGTCGCGCTCCAGCCGCTCGGGCGGCACGAGGCTTTCGACCAGCGCCTTGCCATCGGCGGTGGACACGCCTTCGGAAACAGCGACGATGCAGCGGCGGTGGCGGTCGAGCGTGGCGCGGACATCATCGACGAAGCGCGAGACCTCGAAGGCGCGTTCGGGGACGTAGACGAGGTGTGGGCCGCTGTCTTCATCCAGTTGCCACGCTGCGGAAGCTGCGGTGAGGAAGCCGGCATGGCGGCCCATGACGATGCCGACATAGATGCCGGGCAGCGCGCGGAAGTCGAGGTCCACGGAGAGGAAGGCGCCGGCAACGAATTCCGCTGCCGAAATGAAGCCCGGCGTGTGGTCGTTTTCTTCGAGATCGTTGTCGATGGTCTTGGGCGCATGGACGAAGGCGATGCTGCCGCCTGACGCATCGGCGAGGATCTGCTGCGTGCCGGCGGTGTCGTTGCCGCCGATATAAATGAAGGCGTCTGCGCCGGCCTTCTGCAATCCCTTGAGGATGACGTCGCAATAGGCAGCGTCCGGCTTGTCGCGCGTCGAGCCGAGCGCGGACGAAGGCGTGCGGCCGATCAGGCGCAACTGGTC
Organism: Mesorhizobium sp. FG116; assembly: GCF_057809835.1. NCBI lineage: Bacteria > Pseudomonadati > Pseudomonadota > Alphaproteobacteria > Hyphomicrobiales > Phyllobacteriaceae > Mesorhizobium > Mesorhizobium sp. FG116. The sequence continues at coordinate 122,249 of NZ_JBMDKS010000010.1, read as the reverse complement.
TTCGCGGATGTCGGTGAGATCGACATAATCGCCGTCGCGGATGCCGCGCACGCCGTGGCGCGCGCCAAGCACGCGCGCGCCCGGATGACGCTTGCGGATTTCGAGCGCCGCGCCGACGAGTGTCTGGTTGATGACGGCGGTCGGTCCGCCGCCTTGTGCGATGACGAATGTCGCGGACATGGTTCAAGTCTCCGGCGTAATCGTCGTCACAATCGCGCTTCCGGGCAAGGTGCGCAACAGAAAATTAAATCGGTTGAAAAATACCCTTTATACCACGACGACCGGGTTCTTTTTCGACACGCGGCTGTAGAGGTCGATGATGTCCTGGTTGATGAGCCTGACACAGCCCGACGACATCGCCTTGCCGATCGACCACCATTCCGGCGAGCCGTGGATGCGGTAACCGGTGTCCTGGTTGTTCTGGTAGATGTAGAGCGCGCGCGCGCCGAGGGGATTTTCAAGGCCGCCGGGCTGGCCGTTCTGCCATTTCACCAGTTCCGGCTTGCGGCCGATCATTTCGCGCGGCGGCGTCCAGGTCGGCCATTCCTTGCCGTACTGGATGTTGGCGCGGCCAGACCAGCGGAAGCCGTCCTTGCCGACGCCGACGCCGTAGCGGATCGCCTCGCCTTCCGGCTGGACGAGATAGAGGAAGCGCTCCTGCGTGTGCACAACGATGGTGCCGGGCGCTTCGCCGGTAGGATCGACGACAATCTGCCGGCGGAACTTGGGATCGACCTTGAGGTAAGGCACTTCAGGCACGGCGAAGCCGCCATCGGTGAGGCCGGCGTACATGACGTCCGGGCTGGTCACCTGCTTGTCGACGCTGATGGCCGGCTTGAGCGAACGGATCGACCCGGTCGGGCCGCTGTCGAGCTCAAGCGCCGGGAATTCCATAGAGGTGCAGCCGCCGACGGTGAGCAGCGCGGTGGCGCCGATGCCGCGAAGCAGCGCGCGGCGCGAGGCCGAGACTTCGTCGGGAGCGGTTTCGCCGGGCAAAGGCGAAGGCAAGTTGTTCTGCAACTCAGGCATGTACGCTTAACCTTACAGGAGTGCCGCAACCGGAGGGGCGGCCATTGCAAGGCATTTTCGGCAGCTATGGTTTACAAAACATGAAGGCTACAGCCACCGGTTGCCACAATTGGCGACGGATGCGGTTGAGTGGCGGCGAAATCCTCGATGCGGGGTCTTTACATCAAGGAGAAGGCGGGGATTTATCCTTTTCTTTGGATGGAGAGAACGATGTCGTTCGAAGCCTGGCTTGCCTTCACCGCTGCCTCGATGGTCCTGCTGGTCATTCCCGGCCCGACCATCCTGCTTGTCGTTTCCTACGCGCTTGGCCAAGGCTGGCGCACGGCCTTGCCGATGTCGGTCGGCGTCGCGCTTGGCGACTTCACCGCCATGACGCTGTCGATGCTGGGCATCGGCGCGCTCCTGGCGGCATCGGCGACCGTGTTCACGGTGCTGAAGCTGATCGGCGCGGGCTATCTGATCTATCTCGGCATCAAGCTGTTCAGGGCAGGCGGGACGCTGAACGCCGAGCCGCGCACGGATGCCGTCTCGTCTGCCAAGATGATGGCGCATGCCTGGCTGGTGACGGCGCTGAACCCCAAGAGCATCACCTTTTTCGTGGCGTTCCTGCCGCAGTTCATCGACCGCCATGCGGATTTCGTGACCCAGATGGTGATTTTCGAGAGCACATTCTTGGTGCTCGCCTTCGCCAATGCCTTCGGCTATGCGCTGGTCGCGGCAAGGGCGCGCAGCCTCGTTGGCAATCCAAGAGCGATCCGCATCTTCAACCGAGCCGGCGGGTCGTTGCTGATCGGCGCCGGCGTCGCCACCGTGGCCGTCCGCTCGGGTTCCTGAACTCAGCCGACCAGCTTGGCGATTTTCGAGACTTCGAAGAAGTCGAACAGGATGGCCAGCGCGACCCCGCCGCTGGTCAACAGAAGTCCGGTCATGAAGATGCGGTTGGCGCGCTCGAAACGCTGCTTCTTCAGGCACTGATGCTTGAGCAGTTCGGACAGCGCCTTGATCTGAAGCGCGATGCCGAGAAGGATCGGCAACAGCGCAAAGCCGTCCTCGGGCTGCCACGGGATGGGATTGGCGGCCCAATGCGTGACGAAGCCGAGCGAAAAAGCCAGCACGATGCCGACAACGGTGAGCGTGCCGTTGCGGAAAATCGTTTCAATCAGTTCGTCGGGTTCGTCAGGCTGCATCTTCATACTCAACATCGGCGCTGCATGGCTGTCAAACACCCGTGATGAGCGCACGCCGAAGTCCCGAAATCGCGCCTTCCAATATTTTTTACGGATATCGAAAAAAATAGCTTCGTGCCTCGCGATTTTTTGATATGAAAGGCTGCGAGGCGGGAGGCATCGGCGCGGAACGTTCACGCGGTCCCGAAATTGGTCCCGCATCGCTCCGCACACTGCTTTCGGGAGGAAGTCCATGTATCTTGGCCTTGACCTGGGCACGTCAGGCGTGAAGGCCTTGCTGATCGACGCCGGGCAAAAGGCGGTCGGTGCCGGGCATGGCTCGCTCGACGTGTCGCGGCCGCATCATGGCTGGTCGGAACAAAACCCCGCCGACTGGATTGCCGCCTGCGAGGAAGCGATTGCCGAACTGAAGGCGGCGCATCCGAAGGAACTCGCCGCCGTCAAGGGAATTGGCCTGTCGGGCCAGATGCACGGGGCAACGCTGCTCGACGCTTCTGACAAGGTCCTGCGGCCCTGCATCCTGTGGAACGATACGCGCAGCCATGTGGAGGCAACGCGGCTCGATGCGGACCCGCGTTTTCGCAAGCTTACCGGCAACATCGTTTTTCCCGGCTTCACCGCGCCCAAGCTTGTCTGGGTGAAAAACAACGAGCCGGACATCTTTGCCAACGTGGCCAAGGTCTTGTTGCCCAAGGACTACCTGCGGCTATGGCTTGCCGGCGAGCATATCTCCGAAATGTCGGATTCGGCGGGAACGGCGTGGCTGGATGTCGGCAAGCGGCGCTGGTCGTCCGACCTGCTTGCGGCGACGGAGCTGGACGAAAAGCATATGCCCGCACTGGTGGAAGGCACCGAACGGGCCGGCGGCTTGCGCGCCGAACTGGCCTCGAAATGGGGTATGCAGGCGGGCATCCCGATTGCCGGCGGCGCGGGCGACAATGCGGCTTCGGCCTGCGGCATGGGCACGGTGGGCGAGGGGCACGCTTTCGTGTCGCTTGGAACATCCGGCGTGCTGTTTGCGGCCAACGGCGCCTATCTGCCCAATCCGGAAAGCGCGGTGCACACCTTCTGCCATGCCCTGCCGGATACATGGCACCAGATGGGCGTGATCCTGTCGGCGACGGATTCGCTGAACTGGCTGTGCGAGGTCACCGGCAAGGATGCCGCCGACCTGACCAACGAGCTTGGCGACGGTTTGAAAGCGCCGTGCGGCGTGACGTTTCTTCCCTATCTTTCCGGCGAGCGCACGCCGCACAATGATGCCGCCATAAGGGGTGCATTCGTCGGGCTCGAACATGCATCCAGCCGTACGGTGCTGACGCAGGCCGTGCTCGAAGGCGTGGCCTTCGCTTTCCGCGACAGCCTCGAAGCGTTGAAGAAGGCCGGCACGAAACTTGATCGCGTCACCGCCATCGGCGGCGGTTCGCGTTCACGCTACTGGCTGAAGACGATTGCGACGGCGCTTGGCATTCCGGTCGATGTGCCGGCGGACGGCGATTTCGGCGCCGCTTTCGGTGCGGCCCGGCTTGGCTTGATCGCCGCCACCGGCGCCGATCCGCGCGCCGTCTGCACGCCGCCTTCGACGGACGAGACAATCGAGCCCGATAGGACGCTGACCGGCGGCTTTGCCGATGCCTACGAGCGCTATCGGGCGCTTTATCCTGCTATCAAGGGAGTTCAAGCATGAGCACCGGGTTCTTCGGCGACATCAAGAAGATCAAGTATGAAGGACCGGATTCGACCAATCCGCTCGCTTATCGCTTCTACAATCCCGACGAGGTGGTTGCCGGCAAGAAGCTCTCGGATCACCTGCGCTTTGCCATAGCCTATTGGCATTCGTTCGCCTGGCCGGGCGGCGACCCGTTCGGCGGCCAGACCTTTGAGCGGCCATGGTTCGGCGACGACATGGACAAGGCGCGGCTGAAAGCCGATGTCGCCTTCGAAATGTTCTCGCTTTTGGGCGCGCCCTATTACTGCTTCCACGACGCGGACGTGCGGCCAGAGGGCAAGGACTTCTCGGAGAGCGCAGCAAATCTCGACGCGATCGTCGACATTTTCGAGAAGAAGCAGAAAGAGACGGGCGTCAAGCTTCTGTGGGGCACGGCGAACCTGTTTTCCAACCGCCGCTATATGGGCGGTGCGGCCACCAATCCGGACCCGGACGTGTTTGCCTATTCGGCGGCGACGGTAAAGAAATGCATCGACGTCACCAAGCGGCTGAAGGGCGAGAACTACGTGCTGTGGGGCGGGCGCGAAGGCTATGAGACGTTGCTCAACACCGACCTGAAGCGCGAGCGCGAACAGGCGGGCCGCTTCCTTTCAATGGTCGTGGACTACAAGCACAGGATCGGCTTCAAGGGCGCGATCCTGATCGAGCCGAAGCCGCAGGAGCCGACCAAGCACCAGTATGACTACGACGTTGCAACGGTGTACGGCTTCCTCAAGGATTTTGGGCTGGAGAAGGAGGTCAAGGTCAACATCGAGCAGGGCCATGCCATTCTCGCCGGCCACTCCTTCGAGCATGAACTGGCGCTGGCCAATGCGCTTGGCATTTTCGGTTCGATCGACATGAACCGCAACGACTACCAGTCTGGCTGGGATACCGACCAGTTCCCCAACAACGTGCCGGAAATGGCTCTGGCCTACTATCAGGTGCTACAAGGCGGCGGCTTCAAGAGCGGCGGCACCAATTTCGACGCGAAGCTGCGCCGCCAGTCGCTCGACCCGCAGGATCTTTTGATCGCCCATATCGGCGGCATGGATTGCTGCGCACGCGGCCTGAAGGCGGCAGCGCGGATGATCGAGGACAAGGCGCTTTCCGGTCCGCTGGAAGAACGCTACGCCGGCTGGAAGTCGGCAGAGGGCAAGGCGATGCTGTCCGGCAAGCGCACGCTGGAAGAGATCGCGGAACGCGTGGTCAAGAAGAAGATCGAGCCGCAGCCGAAGTCCGGCCGGCAGGAATATCTGGAGAACGTGGTCAACCGCTACGTTTGACGCAACGCCCGGACCCGGGACTGGCTGCGGCGGCGAGAACCAGATTTTTGCCGCTGCCGCAAAACTGCCGCGATGTCTTCATGAGCCCGTCACGGGTCGCCTCTATAGCGCTCGTCAAACGAGTTGAAGGGAGGCGAAACGACATGCAGCACGAACGTGAAATCGACGCTCTTCTGTCCGACGGAGTTTCCGGTTCCATCATCGATAGATTGCTGACCTTGCCGCGTCCCGGTTCGCAATCCGGCAACGAGTGGGATCGTGCGGTGGCAAGCAGATTCGAGGCGCAGCTTGCGCGCCGCCTGCGCACGCTGCTCGACCAGCCGGGCGAAGGTCGCGAAACGGCGGCCTGAAATCAGCCTTTCCTGAACTGCGAGGGTGCTTCGCCAAAACTGTTGGCGAAGGCTCGAGAGAAAGTTGCAGCGGACGAAAAGCCGGTGCGCGCGGCGATGTCCGCCATCGGCACGCGCGTATCGACGACCAGCCGCCGCGCCGCGTTGAGGCGAAGCCTGAGGTAGTAGGCTCCCGGCGTTTCACCGATCGATTTGCGGAAGATGTTTTCGAGCGTGCGCGGCGTGACGCCTGCGCGCCGGGCAACGGACGCGACCGGCAGCGGCTGGTCGATGTGCTGCTCCATCAGCCGGATCGAGTGCGCGAGGCGCGGATCGTAGCCGTCCAGACGACCGAGCGAGACCAGCGGCTGTGCGTCGGTGGAAGTGCGCGACTGGTCGTAGATGAAGACACTTGCCACATCGAGCGCGACCGCCATGCCGAGGCGCGAGCGGATGAGGTGCAGCATCAGGTCGAAGGTGGGTGAAGCACCGCCGCTGGTGAAGACGGGGCCGTCGATGACGTAGCGGTCGGGACGCACGTCGGTGCCGGGGAAGGCGGCGGCAAAATCCTCCATGTCTTCCCAGTGGGTGGTGGCGGCGCGGCCTTCGAGCAGGCCGGCGCGCGCCACAAGCCAGGTGCCTGCTTCGACGCCGCCGACGGCGCGCGCCGAGCGGGCGATGCGGCGCAGCCCGGCAAGCAGCGCGGACGTGGCGTAGTTCTGGGTGCCGAAGCCGGCGATGACCACCACCATGTCTGCCTCGTCGCTGGCGTCGAAGCGCCCGCTGACCGCGACGGGCAGGCCACACGTGGTGGCCGCCGGCTCGCCCGTCATCGAGACGATCTTGAAGTCGAACAGGGTTTCGCCGGTGATGCGGTTGGCGGCGCGCAACGGGTCGATGGCCGAGGCGACGCACATGATCGACGCACCGGAAAACACCAGAAGCGTGACCTTGAGCGGTGCGTGCTCCGGTCGAAAGATCGTCGTTTTTTCGCTTCTTGCCATTCTCTATTCGTAAAACGCAAAGCAAGCAGCTGCAAGCGGCGCGATGATGGCCCAACTTTAGGGAGGATTACCATGCCGCTCGAGATGAATCGCGAGGTCTTCATTACCTGTGCCGTGACCGGATCGGGCGGCACGCAGGATCGCAGCCCGCATGTGCCGCGTTCGCCGAAGCAGATTGCCGACTCTGCCATCGAGGCAGCCAAGGCAGGTGCCGCGGTGGTGCATTGCCATGTGCGCGACCCCGAGACGGGCAAGCCGCGCCGCGACGTCCATCTCTACCGCGAAGTGACCGACCGCATCCGCGCGGCCGATGTCGATGTGGTGCTGAACCTCACCGCAGGCATGGGCGGCGACATGGTGTTCGGCTCGCCGGAAAACCCGCTGCCTTTGAAGGTGCAGGGAACGGACATGGCGGGCGCTGCCGAGCGCGTCGAGCATGTGCGCCAGTGCCTGCCGGAAATCTGCACGCTTGACTGCGGCACGATGAACTTTGCCGAAGCCGACTACGTCATGACCAATACGCCGGGCATGCTGCGCGCCATGGGTTCGATGATGACCGAGATCGGCGTAAAGCCCGAGATCGAGGCCTTCGATACCGGGCATCTGTGGTTTGCCAAGCAGCTTGTGCAGGAAGAAGTGCTGAAGCCCGATGCGCTTGTGCAGCTTTGCATGGGCGTGCCGTGGGGCGCGCCGGACGATCTCAACACCTTCATGGCCATGGTCAACAATGTGCCGAAGGAATGGACGTGGTCGGCGTTTTCGCTCGGCCGCAGCCAGATGGCCTATGCGGCGGCGGCGGTGCTGGCCGGCGGCAACGTCCGCGTTGGGCTGGAGGACAATCTGTGGCTCGACAAGGGCGTGCTTGCCACCAACGCGCAACTGGTGGAACGCGCGGTCACGGTTGTTTCCAACATGGGCGCGCGGGTGATCGGGCCGGAAGAAGTGCGCAAGAAGCTGAACCTCACCAAGCGCGCGCCGTTGGCGGCCTGAACGTCGAGACCACAGGGTTCCAAGAAGATGGAAACCGTAAAATTCACCGCAATGAAGGACGGCGACCGCGAGGACTACGCCTTCCTGACCGAGCATGAGATAGAGTTTGCCGCCAAGACCGGCGAGCGCCTGCTCGACGCTTTGGTGCAGCTCGATCAGGGGCTGTCCGGCTACAAGATTACCCGGCTCGGGCATTCCCTGCAGGCGGCGACGCGTGCATGGCGTGACGGTGCCGACACCGACTGGATCGCGTGTGCGTTGCTGCATGACATTGGCGACATCTATGCGCCCTACAATCACGACGAGTACGCGGCCGCAATCGTGAAGCCCTTCGTGCGCGAACAATGCACGTGGGTTGTTGAGAAGCACGGCGACTTTCAGCGCCTGTACTACGCGCACCACACCGGCGGAAACCCGCATGCGCGCGACAAGTTTGCCGGTCACGCCTTCTATGACGACTGCGACCTGTTTTGCGAACGCTGGGACCAGACGAGTTTCGATCCCGACTATGACACGTTGCCGATCGAGTTCTTCGCACCGTTCGTGTTCGACGTGTTTGGGCGCAAAGCCTATGACCCCAAGGTGATCCGGGCGGGCGAGCGTGTGCCGCTCGTCGATCCGGCAACAGCCAAATTGAGAAGTGGAACATCCGCATGACGACAATCATCGCCAAGGCAGCCACCATCGGCGGCGGCGTTATCGGCGCGGGCTGGGCCGCGCGCCTGTTGCTGAACGGTATCGATGTCGCGATCTTCGATCCGGACCCGGAAGCCAAGCGCAAGGTTGGCGAAGTGATGAAGGGCGCGCGCCGCGCCTATAAGCAGATGCTGCCCGGCGGACTGCCGAAGGAAGGCAAGCTGACCTTCGCCAAGACGATTGCCGAGGCCGTGGCCGATGCCGACTTCATCCAGGAAAGCGTGCCGGAACGGCTCGACCTCAAGCACAGGGTGCTGGCCGAGATCGACATGCACGCGCCGGCCAACGCGATCATCGGCTCGTCAACCTCCGGCATCAAGCCGACCGACATGCAGGTGGCGATGAAGAAGCATCCCGAGCGGCTGGTCGTCGGCCATCCGTTCAACCCGGTCTATCTGTTGCCGATCGTCGAGATCGTCGGCGGCGAGCAGACCTTCCCAGAAGCCATCGAAGTGGCGAAGGAAATCTATGCCTCCATCGGCATGAAGCCGGTGGTGATCCGCAAGGAGATCGAGGCTTTCGTCGGCGACCGCCTGCTGGAAGCGGCATGGCGCGAGGCGCTGTGGCTGATCAAGGACGGCATCTGCTCGGTGGAGGAACTGGACGACATCATGCGCTACGGCTTCGGCCTGCGCTGGGCGCAGATGGGCATGTTCCAAGTCTATCGCGTCGCCGGCGGCGAGGCCGGCATGCGCCACTTCATGGCGCAGTTCGGGCCATGCCTGAAATGGCCGTGGACGAAGCTGATGGACGTGCCGGAGTTCAATGACGAACTGGTCGACCTGATTGCCAGCCAGTCGGACGACCAGTCGGGCAAATGGTCGATCCGCGAGCTGGAAAAAATCCGCGACGACAATCTGGTCGCGATCATGGAAGCGCTGTCGCGCCAGAACAAGGGCAAGGGCTGGGGCGCCGGCGCGATCCACAAGGCCTACACCAAGCAGCTTGGCGATCTGGCATCGAAGAAGAAGCCTGCTGCGTCGAAGGCCGCGGTGAAGGCCAAGGCCGCCAAGCCGGTGAAGAAGGCCGCGGTCAAGACGAAGAAGAAAGTGGCCGCAAAGAAGAAGGGCTGAGGCGATGGATTTCGGTCTTTCGGAAGAACAGCAACTGATCGTCGACACGACGCGCGCCTTTGTCGAGAACGAGCTTTATCCGCACGAACAGCAGGTGGAGCGCAGCGGCCACCTGCCGCTGGAACTCATCAAGGAGATACAGGCCAAGGCAATTGCCGCCGGTCTCTATGCCGCCAACATGCCGGCCGAGGTCGGCGGTGCGGGCCTCGATACGCTGACATGGCTGCTCTATGAGAAGGAACTGGGCCGCGCCAACTATGCGCTGCACTGGACCTGCGTGGCGCGCCCTTCCAACATCCTGCTCGCCGGCACCGACGAGCAGAAGGAAAAGTATCTTTATCCCTGCATTCGCGGCGAGAAGTGGGATTGCCTTGCGATGACGGAGCCGGGTGCCGGCTCCGACCTGCGCGGCATGAAGGCGAGCGCGGTGCAGGATGGCGACGACTGGGTGCTGAACGGCACCAAGCACTTCATCAGCCATGCTGATCTTGCCGATTTCGCCATCTGCTTTATGGCCTCAGGTGAAGAGGAAACGCCGCGCGGCAAGCGCAAGAAGATCACCGCATTCTTCGTCGACAAGGGCACCAAGGGCTTTGCCGTGCGCGACGGCTATCGCAACGTTTCGCATCGCGGCTACACCAACGCCATCCTCGAGTTCGATGATTGCCGTTTGCCGAAGGAGCAAATCCTGGGCGAGGTCCACAAGGGTTTCGAGGTTGCGAACTCGTGGCTCGGCGCTACCCGCCTGCAAGTCGCCTCGACCTGCCTTGGCCGGGCCGAGCGCGCCTTGCAGCACTCGATCGAGTACGCCGCGCAGCGCCAGCAGTTCGGCCAGCAGATCGGCAAGTTCCAGGGCGTTTCGTTCAAGCTTGCCGATATGGCGCTGGAACTGAAGGCGGCCGAATTGCTGACCCGCGAAGCCGGCTGGAAATACGACCAGGGCACCGTCACCGACGAGGACATGGCGATGGCCAAACTGAAGGCCACGGAGGTTCTGGCCTTCATCGCCGACGAGGCGATCCAGATCCACGGCGGCATGGGCCTGATGGACGACCTGCCACTGGAACGCATCTGGCGCGACGCACGCGTCGAGCGCATCTGGGAAGGGACCAGCGAAATCCAGCGGCACATTATTTCTAGGGCGCTGCTAAGGGCCGTGGGCGGATGATTGGTTTGACGCTGAACTTGCCTTCTCCCCTTGTGGGAGAAGGTGGCCGAGCGAAGCGAGGTCGGATGAGGGGTATTCCTGTCCGGCACCCCTCATCCGTCACCTGCGGTGACACCTTCTCCCACAAGGGGAGAAGGGGAGGCTGCGTCCTATGACCCGCCTCGACCGCCTGCTGCGCCCGAAATCCATCGCCATCATCGGCGGTGGGGCCTTTGGCACCAATGTCGTCGAACAGTGCCTGAAGATGAACTATGCCGGCGAAATCTGGCCGGTGCATCCAAGCCGTCCAGACGTCCACGGCGTTGCGGCATTCAAGTCGGTTGCCGACCTGCCTGCGGCGCCTGACGCTGCCTTCGTCGCCGTCAACCGCAACCTCACCATCGACATCATCGGCCAGTTGTCCGCGCTTGGCGCGGGCGGCGCGATCTGCTTTGCCGCCGGCTTTCGCGAAACCGGAAACGACGATGCCGATGGCGAACGCCTGCAGCGCGAACTGATCGCGGCAGCAGGCAAGATGCCGATCATCGGCCCGAACTGCTACGGCCTGATCAACTATGCCGATGGCGCGCTTTTGTGGCCGGACCAGCATGGCGGCAAGCGGCTGGAGGCGGGCGAGCGCGGCGTCGCCATCATCACGCAATCGTCCAACATCGCCTGCAATCTGACCATGCAGCAACGCGGCCTGCCGGTCGCGTTCCTGATGACGGCCGGTAACCAGGCGCAGACCGGCTTGTCCGAGATGGCGCTGGGGCTGATCGAGGATGAGCGCGTGACCGCGCTTGGCCTGCATATCGAAGGTTTCGATTCCGTCGCCGGCTATGAACGTCTCGCAGCGCGTGCGCGCGAACTGAAAAAGCCGATCGTCGCTATGAAGGTCGGACGCTCGGAACAGGCGCGCGCCGCCACCATTTCGCATACCGCTTCGCTGGCCGGGTCCGATGCCGGGTCTGAAGCCTTCCTCAAGCGTCTTGGCATTGCGCGTGTCGATTCGATCCCGTCTTTCCTCGAAACGCTGAAGCTGCTGCACACTGTCGGGCCGCTGGGCGGCGGGCGGCTGTCCTCGATGAGCTGTTCAGGCGGCGAAGCCTCGGTGATGGCCGATACGGCGGAAGGCCGCCGGGTCGGCTTCCCGGCGTTGAGCGCCGAGACGAGGTTAAGGGTCAAGGAAGCGCTCGGCCCGCTGGTGGCGGTGGCCAATCCGCTCGACTACAACACCTTCATATGGAACGACGAGCCGGCAATGACGAAGGCCTTCGGCGCTTTCGTTTCGGGCGGCTTCGACCTTAACATGCTGGTGCTGGATTTTCCGCGCACCGACCGCTGCTCGGATGCCGACTGGTGGACTGCGGTGAGTGCGTTCGAAGCTGCCTTGAAGGCAAATGATGCGCGCGGAGCAATCGTCGCCTCGATGCTGGAGAATTTGTCGGAGGCACATGCAGTCGACCTGATGAAGCGCGGCATCGTGCCCTTCCACGGCATTGTCGAGGCTTTCGATGCAACCGAGGCGGCGGCGTTCATCGGCGAGGCGTGGAAGAAGCCGGTAAAGGATGGTGTGAGTTCGGCTTCGGTTACGCCCTCGAGTTCAGTCAAGACACTCGATGAAGCCGAAGCCAAGGCGCTGTTGCGGGAGGCGGGTCTTGCCGTGCCCAAGGGCGAGCGCGTCGCCAATGTGGATGAAGCGGTTGCCGTGGCGCGCGAGCTTGGCTTTCCGGTTGCGCTGAAGGCGCTGGGCGTCGCGCACAAGTCGGAAGCCGGTGCGGTCAAGCTCAACCTGCATAGCGAAGGGGCCGTGCGTTCCGCTGCAACGGCGCTGCTGCCACTCGGCACCGGTCTGTATGTCGAACGCATGGTTGCGGGCGGAGTGGCGGAACTGATCGTCGGTTTCACGCGTGATCCGGTTTTCGGCCCGACGATGACGTTGGGCAGCGGCGGTGTGCTGGTCGAACTGCTGAAGGATAGCGCGACGCTGCTTTTGCCCGCTGCGCCCGACGAGATCGAGGCGGCATTGCGGGGACTGAAGATGTTTCCCTTGCTTGACGGCTATCGCGGCCGCGCCAAATCCGACATTGCCGCGGCAATAGAGGCCGTGGCCGGAATCGCGGATTTCGTGGCGCGCAACGCCGACAGCATCGAGGAACTCGACATCAATCCGCTGATCGTCTGCGGGAAAGGCGAGGGCGCCTGGATTGCTGATGCGTTGCTGGTTTCAAGAGAGGTTTCATGACTGACGTCATCACCACGCGCCGCGAAGGCGCCATCCTCGAAGTCACGTTGGACCGGCCCAAGGCCAACGCGATCAACATGGAAACGTCGCGCCTGATGGGTCAGACGTTCAAGGCGTTTCGCGACGACCCAGAGCTTCGGGTGGCCATCGTCAAGACGGCCGGCGACAAGTTCTTTTGCGCCGGCTGGGATTTGAAGGGTGCTGCTTCGGGCGATGCGGTCGATGGCGACTACGGCGTCGGCGGCTTCGCCGGCCTGCAGGAACTGCGTGACCTCAACAAGCCGGTGATTGCATGCGTCAACGGTATGGCGGTGGGCGGCGGCTTCGAACTCGCGCTGTCCTGCGACCTCATCTACGCGTCCGACCATTCGTCGTTTGCGCTGCCGGAAATAAGGGCCGGCACGCTGGCGGATGCCGCCACGATCAAGCTGCCGAAGCGCATTCCCTATCATATCGCGATGGACCTGCTTTTGACCGGCCGCTGGATGGATGCACAGGAGGCGCACCGTTGGGGCCTCGTCAACGAAGTGCTGCCGAAGGACAAGCTGGAAGAGCGGGTGTGGGAAATCGCGCGGCTGCTGGCCGGCGGCCCGCCGCTGGTGTTTGCCGCCATCAAGGAGACCGCGCGCGTGGCCGAAGGATTGGCCTTTCAGGACACGATGAACAAGGTGACGCGCCGGCAGTTGCCGACGGTCGACAAGCTCTATGGGTCCGAGGACAATCTCGAAGGTTTCAAGGCGTTTGCCGAGAAGCGCGACCCGGTGTGGAAAGGGCGGTAGAACGGCTTTGCCTCTAAGCGAGGGCGGGCACATATGACCGACTATCAAAAGCTGATCGATGCCGAGACTTGGGCATTCATCGAGCGGACCAACGCGTTTTATCCGGAAGATACGGGCGAGCGGACCGTTGCCGAGCAGCGCGCCATCTATGACCGCATGTGCCGGGAGTTCCATGCCGGGTACCCGGATGGTGTGGTGGCACAAACTTCATCGATCCCGACACCGACGCACGACATTCCGATACGCATCTACCGTGCGGGAGAGCCCGGTGCGGCGGTGGTGATCTATTTCCATGGCGGCGGCTTCATCCTGGGCGGGCTGGAAAGCCATGACGATGTTTGCGCGGAATTGTGCGCACGAACCGGCTTTGAGGTGGTCTCGGTCGACTATCGCCTCGCGCCCGAGCATGTCCACCCAGCCCATTTCGACGATGCGATGAGCGCCTTCGAGTGGGCGGCAGCCACCTATGCCTGTCCTATCCTTTTGTGCGGCGACAGCGCCGGCGGCAATCTCGCGGCAGCGGTCAGCCATGCCACGCGCGGCCACAAGACAAAGCCGGCCGGTCAGGTGCTGATCTACCCGGCCTTGGGTGGCGACACGTCGCGCGGCTCCTATGTCACGCATGCGCAAGCACCGATGCTGACGACCAGCGACCTTCATTTTTACGAGCAGGTCCGCACCGGCGGCGTGGACCGCACCGGCGACATCACCATGGCTCCGCTGGCGGACGCGGACTTTGCCTACCTTCCGCCGACGGTTGTCTTCACCGCCGAATGCGACCCGCTGTCATCGGATGGCGAGGCTTACCGCGACCGCCTCGTGGCGGCTGGCGGCAGGGCGTTCTGGCTGGAAGAAGACGGACTCGTTCATGGCTATCTGAGGGGGCGGCACACGGTTGGCCGCGCCCGCTCCAGCTTCACCCGCATCGTCGATGCGCTACAGGTGCTTGGGCACGGCGCCTGGATCTGGTGACGCAGGTTACGCCAGAAAGGGCTTCGCCTTCATGGTGGCGGGTGTCTTGACGCCGAGCCGCTTCAGCACGGTTGGCGCAAGCTGCAACTGGTCGAGCAGCACATCTGGCTTCGGCCCCTTGGCCGGACCGAAATAATAGAGCGCGAAATCCTGCTGCACATCATCGTGGCCGCCGTGGTGGCCGCGGTCCGTCTGGCCGTGGTCGGCGGTGACGATGACTTCGTAGCCGTTCGCGAGCCAGCGCGGCAGGAAGGCGGCGAGCTGCGCGTCTATGGTGAACAGCGCCTTGTCCATCTCGGTGCATTCGTGGCCGAAGCGATGGCCCATCGAATCCAGCGTGCAAGTGTGCAGGATCCCGTAGTCGATACCGAAACGCTCGGTAAGCATGGTGAGCGTCGCGAACAGGTCGGCATCGCTCGGCGTCATCTGGTTGATGTCGTTGTAGCCGGTCATGGTGTGAAAACGGCCATGATGGATGGGACCGTTGGGCTCGTCATATTCGATGTCGCGAATGAAATCGAACGGCGCTCGGTTGAAGAAGATCGACCAGAACGAATGCGTGACAGCGCCGGTCTTGCCGCCCGCCTTGCTGACTTCGGAGAAGATGTCAGGCTTCTCGACCTTGAACAGCACATCGTTCGACAGGATGCCATGCGCCTGTGGTGCGACGCCCGTGTGGATCGAGGCGTAGCACGAGGCCGAGGTGGAAGGCAGCACCGAGCGCATGCGCCACACCTGCGCCGCGCCGGACTGCACCCAACCTTCGAGATTGCCCATGTAGCGCCAGTTGCGCCACGGCAGGCCGTCCAACACGATCAACAGTAGCTTTGCTTTCAAGGCCTAGTTCCCTGCGCTTTCCATGCGCCGGTTCTTGATCGCCTTTTCCAGCCAGCCCATTTCCATCTCCGGAACGGAAGACAGGAGAAGGTCGGTATAGGCATCGAAGGGAGGCTTCAGCACCTCTGATTTCGGCCCGTAGCGCACCACCTCGCCGCGATACATCACCGCGATGGAATCGGCGATCGATTTCACCGTGGCGAGATCGTGGGTGATGAACAGATAGGCGACGTTTTCTTCCGCCTGCAGCTCAAGCAGGAGCTTCAGGATGCCGTTTGCCACCAACGGGTCGAGAGCGGACGTCACCTCGTCGCAGATGATGAGCTTGGGCTTGGCGGCAAGCGACCGCGCAATGCACACGCGCTGCTTTTGTCCGCCGGACAGCTCCGCCGGATAGCGGTCGCCGAAACCCTTGCCCATCTCGATCTTGTCGAGGAGTTCGGCCACGCGGGCATCGCGTTCGCGCCCGCGCATGCCGAAATAGAACTCCAGCGGCCGCCCGATGATGGTGGCCACGGTCTGGCGTGGGTTCATCGCCACGTCGGCCATCTGGTAGATCATCTGCAATTGCCGCAGGTCTTCCTTGGGCCGGTCGGCAAGCTTGTTGGCCAATGGTCGCCCGTCAAAGGTGATCGAGCCCTGCTCGGGCGGCAAGAGGCCGGTGACGGCGCGCGCCAGCGTGGACTTGCCCGAACCGGATTCGCCGACCACGGCCAAGGTCTGGCCGGGGAAGATATCGACGGAGACGTTTTTCAGCACCTTGACCTTGCCGCCGCCATAGGCGGCGGTGACGTTCTTGACCGACAGGAAGGGGGTCGCGCCGGGCTTCTTTTCCTGATGGTCGATCTCGTGCACGGAAACCAGCGCGTTGGTGTATTCCTGGCGAGGTTCCTTGATGATCTGCCGCGTGCCGCCCCATTCGACCAGCCGGCCGTGGCGAAGCACCATGATTTCGTCCGACACCTGGGCGACCACGGCAAGGTCGTGGGTGATGTAGAGCGCTGCAACGCCTGTCTCGCGGATGGCGTTCTTGATCGCCGCCAGCACGTCGATCTGCGTCGTCACGTCGAGCGCGGTGGTGGGTTCGTCGAAGACGATCAGGTCCGGCTGCGAGCAGAGCGCCATCGCCGTCATCACGCGCTGCAACTGGCCGCCCGAAACCTGGTGCGGAAAGCGCTCCCCGATGTGTTCAGGGTCCGGCAGGCTGAGCGCCTTGAACAGCTTGACGGCGCGCTTTTCGGCTTCGGCGCGCGTCGCCCGGCCATGCAGCAGGGTTGCCTCCACGACCTGGTCCATCAGGCGATGGGCAGGGTTGAAGGCAGCGGCCGCGGACTGCGCGACATAACAGACTTCGTGCCCGCGCAATTTGCGCAGGCCCTGCTTGCCGCCTTTCAGAATGTCGCGGCCGTTCAGTATGACCTCGCCGCCGGTGATGCGCACGCCGCCGCGTCCATAGCCCATCGAAGACAGGCCAATGGTCGATTTTCCGGCCCCGGACTCACCGATCAGGCCAAGCACCTTGCCCCTTTCAAGGGTGAGTGAAACGTCATGAACGATGACGATGTTTTTCGGCGGCTCTCCGGGTGGGTAGACCGTGCCTTCGATGCGCAGGTTGCGGATGTCGAGCAGGAGGTTGGACTTCTTGTCGGTCGCTGCTTGTTTGTCAGCCATCATCCGCGCCCTCCCTTCAGGCTGGTCGTGCGGTTGAGAACCCAGTCGGCAACGAGGTTGACCGAAATGGCAAGTGCTGCGATCGCGGCGGCGGGGATGAGTGCCGCCCCGATGCCGAACACGATGCCGTCCTTGTTTTCCTTGACCATGCCGCCCCAGTCCGCGTCCGGCGGTTGTACGCCGAGCCCCAGGAAGGAAAGCGCAGACAAAAACAGGATGGCGTAGATGAAGCGCAACCCGAGTTCCGAGATCAGCGGCGAGAGCGCGTTGGGCAGGATTTCGCGGAATATGATCCACCTCATGCCTTCGCCGCGCAGCTTGGCTGCCTCGACATAATCCATGACCTCGATGTCAACGGCGATGGCACGCGACAGACGATAGACGCGGGTGGAGTCGAGAATGCCCATGACCAGGATCAGCGTCACCAGTGTCGAAGGCAGAACCGACAGCACGACGAGGGCGAAGATCAGCGTCGGGATGGCCATCAGGAGATCGACGAAGCGCGACATCAGCGTGTCGAACCAGCCGCCGAGGACGGCCGCGCAAAAGCCAAGCGTAGACCCCAGCGTAAACGACAGCGCCGTGGCGAGGACCGCGATGAAGATCGTCGTGCGTGCGCCGTAGATCATGCGCGACAGCAGGTCCCGGCCGAGATTGTCGGTTCCGAGCCAGAACTGCGAGGACATCGGCTGCCAGACGTCGCCGACGATCTGCGCGTTGCCATAAGGCGCTATCCATGGCGCAAAGACAGCCGCGATAACGAACAGGGCCGTCAGGACGATCCCGATCAGCGCTGGAATTGGGATGCGTTTGATATCCAGCATGGCTACGCCCTACTTCGGATGTCTGAGGCGCGGATTGGCGACGATGGACGCGATATCCGCAACGATGTTGAGCGTGATGTAGACGGCGGCGAAGATGAGGCCGACAGCCTGGACGACCGGCACGTCGCGCTTGGTGACGTGATCGACCAGATATTGTCCCATGCCCGGATAGACGAAGATGACTTCGACCACGACGACGCCGACGATCAGGTAGGCAAGGTTGAGCATCACGACGTTGATGATTGGGGCGACCGCGTTGGGCAAAGCGTGCTTGCGTATGATGGAAAACGCCGACAGACCCTTGAGTTCCGCCGTCTCGACGTAAGCCGACTGCATGACGTTGAGGATGGCGGCGCGCGTCATTCGCATCATCTGCGCCAGCACGACAAGTGTTAGTGCCGCTGCCGGCAAGGCGATTGCCTGCATTCGTTCAAGGAACGGCATGCCGTCATAGACGGTGGAGATGCCCGGGAATATCTGCCACTGCACGGCGAAGAAATAGACGAGCAGGTAGCCGATGAAGAATTCGGGAAACGAGGTGGAGGCGAGTGCCAGACCCGAAATCAGCTTGTCCACCCAACCGTCGCGATAGCGTACGGCGAGCAGGCCGAGGACGATCGCAAGCGGCACCGATATGAGTGCTGCGCAAAAGGCAAGAAACAGCGTGTTCCAGAGCCGCCCGCCGATCGAGGTGGCGATATCCTGCCCACTCGAAAGCGCGGTGCCGAGATCGCCGGTCAAGACCCCGCCAAGCCACCTGAAGTAGCGGATGTAGGCCGGATCGTTCAGTCCCAGTTCCGCCCGCAGGTTGGCAAGCGATTCAGGCGTTGCCGCTTGGCCGAGAATGGATTGCGCGACGTCGCCGGGCAGCACTTGCGTGCCGGCGAAAATCAGGACCGAAACGGCCAGCAACAGGAGGATGCCCAGCGCAACGCGCTGGGCCACGAGTTTCAGGATGGGTGAAGACATGCGCTCAAGGCCGTCTTAGGCTTCGAGCCAGCAGATCGACAGAGCGTAGCCTCCGCACATTTCCTGGGCGGGATTGCTTACCCAGCCCTGTACACCCTTGCCGGAGGCATCGATGTACTGGTTGAAGAAGGGCACGATCAGTCCGCCCTCGTCGCGCATGACCATCGCCATGTCGCGATACATGGCCTTGCGCTTGTCCTGGTCGAGTTCGCCGCGTGCGGCGACAACCATCTTGTCGAACTCCGGACGCTTCCAGCGCGTGTCGTTCCAGTCGGCGCTCGAAACATAGGCCGTGGAGTACATCTGGTCCTGCGTCGCGCGGCCGCCCCAGTAGGAAAGCGAAAAGGGCTGCTTGTTCCAGACTTCCGACCAATAGCCGTCGCCGGGTTCGCGCTTGATTTCGATGGTGATGCCTGCCTTGGCGCAGCTCTGCTGGTAGAGCTGTGCGGCGTCCACTGCCCCTGGGAACGCGACATCCGAGGTTCTGAGCAGGATCGAGCCGCTATGGCCTGACTTCTTGTAGAACTCGGCCGCCTTGTCCGGGTCGAACTTGCGCTGCTCGATGTCGGTCGAGAACAGCGGATAGGCTTCGTTGACCGGGATGTCGTTGCCGACCGAACCATAGCCGCGCAGGATCTTGTCGAGCAGCTCCTCGCGGTCCATGGCGAGCTTGAGTGCCATGCGCAGGTCGTTGTTGTCGAAGGGGGCTGTGTCGCAGAACATGTTGAACGGATAGAAGCCGCGTCCGGAAACGTTCTGGATGGTCACGCCCGGAACGCGCTTGACCAGATCGACGACCTTGGGCTCGACGCGGTTGATCATGTTGACCTGGCCGCCCTGGAGGGCGGCGGTGCGCGCCGTCGCGTCGTTGATGACGACGATTTCGATCTGGGCGGCGTGGCCCATCTTGTCGCCCTGCCAGTAGTTCGCGAACTTTTCGCCGCCGTAGCGCACGCCCGGCTCGTTGACGGTGACCTTGTAGGGGCCGGCGCTGATGCCGGCATTCGGGTTGTCCTTGCCGCCGTTCGGCTGGATGACCAGATGGTAGTCGGCCATCAGGTAGGGGAAGTCGGCATTCGGGTCCTTGAGCGTGATGACGACCTCGTCGCCGCTGGCCTTCATCGACTCGATGCCCTGGAGGATGCCGAGCGCGGCAGATTTCGATTTTTCATCGCTGTGGCGCTCGAGGGTGGCTGCCACGTCTTCCGCCGTTACGGTCTTGCCGTCGTGGAACTCGATGCCCTTGCGGATTTTCATCGTCCAGGTCTTGGCGTCCGGCGACGAGCCTATCTCCTCGGCGATGCGGTTTTCGAGGCTGCCGTCGGGGTTGAGTTCGACCAGCATTTCACCCCATGCCTTGCCGAACGAGAAGTTCACCTGGCTGAGGTTCAAAGCGGGATCAAGCACGTTGGAGGACTCGCCGCCCTGCAGGCCGGCCTTGAGCATGCCGCCCTTGACCGGGCCTTCGGCGCGGGCTGCATCGGAAAGCAGCGTGTTGGCAAAAGCAGCGCTTACACCCAGTGCCGCAGCACGGCCGAGAAAGTCGCGCCGGCTAAGCTTGCCGGTTGCGACGCGGCGGCTGAGGAATTCAAGTTCATTGGACATGGTCTAGGCTCCTCACTCTGTGTTTGACCTTCCGGTCTGTTTTTTAGTTATTCATTTGTCGTGAATAATGGGGGCAAGGCGAAGTTCGACGCAAGACCGAATGCGACATCACGTGGCGTAAATCGCATGTCGTGTTTGGACCAACGGCTTTTCAATCACAGGATGTGACTGAAGTGCCAATGCGGGTGGATTAGGCCGGAACATCAAAGATGTTCGCCCGCGCGCCGCAGCTCGCGGCCAAATTCGGGCAATGTCGCATGTCGGATTGCGACGTGCGTGGCGTTGCAGGCAGCTCCATGCCGCCGGCGGAAATCTGCTCAGTTGAGCGGGATGTCGTTGCCGCCCTTGCTGGCCTGATAGGTGCCGGAAAGCTCGTCATAGCGCTTCGAGATGGCGTCCATGCGAGCCTCGAGCCGGGTGCGATCCGCCTGCGGCATGGTGCGTGCAAGCTTACGGATCGAATAGCTCTTCCAGTAGGCGTTCTCGGCGTTGTAGCCGCCGGGGTCGAGCCGGAAGACTTCCTTGAGGATTTTCAGATCATGCGGGATGGCAAAGCTGTCGCGTGAATCCTCGTGACTGAACAGGTAGTAGAAATTGTCGAAGCCGGCCCACGTGATCGCCGACAGGCACAGCGAACAAGGTTCGTGCGTGGCGACGAAGATGGCGTCCTTGGTATCCACGCGCTCGGCTTTCGGCATTTCGTAAAACCGCTTCAGGCAATGGACCTCGCCGTGCCAGAGCGGATTTTCGATCTCGTTGTTGGTCTCTGCAATGACCACCGAACGATCGCTTTTCCTGAGGATCGCCGCGCCGAAAAGCTTGTTGCCTTCTTTGACGCCCTCTGCCGTTTTCGGCACGATGTCATGCTCGATGACGTCGAGCAGGCGGTCGATCAGGGAGACGTCGCTCACGGCGTGAACCCGTCAGGGAGGCGGATTTCATAGGGATGCGAGAAATGGAATTCTTCGAGGTTCGAGCCGTCGCCGCCCCTATCGACAAGGACGAAATCCTGGGTTTCGCCAACCGGCGTCAGAACGCCATGCCATGCGTTGCGGCGATAGTTCACGCCTTGGCCGGGCGAGGTCAAAAAGGCTAGCGGGGTGCCCGGTCCATCCGGTCCGTCCGGGCATACGACGACGACGAACGGCTTGGGCGACATTGGAATAAAGGCTTGGCTGCCCAGCGGGTGACGCTCGACCATGGTGAGCTTCAACGGAAACTCATAAGGCGTGCCGCGCGCGATCGAGATCAGTACGCGCGCATTCGGGCCGGTCACCTCCGGCCGTGCGAGGTCGTGGTAGCGTTCGCACTTGCCGTTGTTGATCGGGTAATGGTTGCTGGTTTCCACGTCGATGACGTCGCCGAAAGGCGCGAAGCTTTCGCGCGTCAACGGTTGGGCGACGATGGCGCTCATGGCGCGCGCCTCGGTGCGAAAGTGCCGCCAAGCTTGGCGTGACGGTTGACGTCCTTGTACAGCAGGTAGCGGAAATCTCCGGGGCCTCCGGCATAACAGGCCTGCGGGCAGAAGGCGCGCAACCACATGAAGTCGCCGGCCTGTACTTCAACCCAGTCCTGGTTCAGCCGGTAGACGGCCTTGCCTTCGAGCACGTAGAGCCCGTGCTCCATGACATGAGTTTCGGGAAACGGGATGACGGCGCCGGGCTTGAGCGTGACGATGGTGACGTGCATGTCGTGGCGCAGGTCGGACGGGTCGATGAAACGGGTCGTTGCCCAGGCGCCGTTGGTGTCCGGCATTGCCGCGGGCGCGATCTCGTTCTCATTGGCAAAGACGGGATCCGGCACATCGAGGCCGTCCACGAATTCGTAAGCCTTGCGTATCCAGTGGAAGGAAGCGGTGTGGCTGCCATTGTTGCGCAGCGTCCAGCCGCTGCCGGGCGGCAGGAACGCATAACCGCCGGACGTCAGCCGGTGCGCCTTGCCGGCGACGGTGACCGTGATTTCGCCTTCCACCACGAACAGCACGCCCTCGGCGGCGCTGTCCTGTTCGGGGCGGTCGCTGCCGCCACCGGGCTGAACCTCCACGATATACTGCGAGAAGGTCTCGGCAAAACCGGAGAGCGGGCGCGCGATCACCCAAAGCCGCGTCTTATCCCAGAACGGCAGGAAGCTGGTGACGATGTCGCTGAATTCGCGCTTCGGAATGACGGCGTACGCCTCGGTGAAGACGGCGCGGTCGGTGATGAGATCGCTCTGTGGCGGCAGGCCGCCTCGGGGCACATGATAGGTGCGGTCAGCCATGGTCTTCATATCCATAGATCGAATCCTAGAGGGGCAGCATGTCTTTCAGGCGCAAAAGGGCGATACGCTCGACCTGTTTGCAGGCGGTCTTCAGTTCGGTGTCGCGGTCATTGCCGATGCGGGCCTCGAACTCGGCCAGGATTTCGTCCTTGGTCCGGCCCTTGGCGGCGATGATGAAGGGGAAGCCGAAATTGGTGACGTAGGCGGCATTGAGCTTGGAAAACAGCTCGCGCTCCTTGGTCGTAAGGGCGTCGAGGCCGGCGGACGCCTGTTCCCTGGTCGATTCCGGCGTCAGTTGTCTGGCGGCGGCCAGCTTGCCGGCGAGATCGGGATGCGCCTTCAGGACGCCGAGCCGTTCGGTATCGCTGGCCGAACGGAAAACACGGCAGAGCGCGTTGTGCAGGCCGCCGGCGCTGTCATGCGCGGGTCCGAGTTCCAGTTCGTAGGCGCGTTCCGCGATCCACGGCGAATGTTCGAACACGCCGCCGAAGCTTTTCACGAAATCCGCCTTGCTCATGCGCGACGGGCGAAGTGCCGCGGCCTCGTAAGGATGGTGTTGCTGCCAGTGGCGCGCGATGTCGATGCGGCGCGGCAGCCAGACCTTGTCATGGCTTTTCACATAGTCGACGAAGCGCTGCAGCGCCGCGACGCGGCCCGGCCGACCGATCAGGCGGCAATGCAGGCCGATGGTCATCATCTTGGGGCGGCCCGCCTTGCCCTCGGCATAGAGGGAATCGAAGGCGTCCTTCAGGTAGCTGTAGAATTGCTCGCCATTGGAGAAGCCGGCCTGGATGCCGAAGCGCATGTCGTTGGCGTCCAGCGTGTAGGGAATGATGAGCTGGGGCGCGATGGCGTTGCCGTGGCCGTCATGGTCGAGCCAGTAGGGCAGGTCGTCGTCATAGGTATCCGAGATATAGTCGAAGCCACCAAGCTTGGCGACGAGCGGGACGGTGTTTTCGGAGGTGCGGCCGGTGTACCAGCCGGTGGGGCGCTCGCCGGTGACTTCCGTGTGCAGGCGGATTGCTTCGTCGATATCCTTGAGCTCGGCCTCGGGCGAGTGGTCGCGATAGTCGATCCATTTCAGCCCGTGCGTGGCGATCTCCCAGCCGGCTTCCTGCATGGCTGTGACCTGGTCGGGGGAACGGGCAAGCGCCGCCGCGACGCCATAGATGGTGACGGGGATCGCCGCGCTGGTGAACAGGCGGTGCAGCCGCCAGAAGCCGGCGCGCGAGCCGTATTCGTAGATCGATTCCATATTCCAGTGGCGCTGGCCGACCCAGGGTGCCGCACCGGTGATCTCGGACAGGAAGGCTTCGGATGCCTTGTCGCCATGCAGGACGCAGTTTTCGCCACCCTCTTCGTAGTTGAGGACGAACTGTACCGCGACATGCGCCCCGCCTGGCCATTTGGCGTCCGGCGGATTGGCGCCATAGCCACGCATGTCACGCTGGTAACGCATGTTGGACTGCTCCCGACTTCATAGTTTCCATGCCAGAGTATCAAAGGGAGAGGCTCATATTCCCCCCAAAAATTTTGAAAGTGTTTTTGGGCTGCTCCGCTCGACCGGCTCTTATGCTACGCAGTTAAATGGCGCACAATCCAATCTCTCGTGTTTTGATGTACCGGAATGGGAGGCGATGAATTGGGAGGAACCGCGCAAGACGGCGGGCGTTTGACGACGCATGTCCTCGATACGGCCAGCGGCAAGCCCGCAGAAGGCCTTTCGATCGAGTTCTTCAAGGTGAATGGCGAAACGCGCACCCATTTGAAGACGGTCGTCACCAATGCCGATGGCCGTTGCGACGCGCCGCTGCTTGCGGGCGCTGATTTCCGCACCGGTGAATACGAACTGGTCTTCGCGGCTGGTGATTATCTGCGGCGGCAGGGCACGAAGCTGCCCGAGCCCGCCTTCCTCGACCGTGTGCCGATCCGCTTCGGCATGGCGGAGCAAAAGCATTATCACGTGCCGCTTCTGATCTCGCCCTACGGATATTCGACCTACAGGGGGAGCTGACATGGCTGACGTGAAGGTTCGCAACGAAATCCGCTTCATCCTCAACGACCGCGATGTGTCGTTGAAGAATGTCGCGCCGGACCAGACGCTGCTCGATTGGCTGCGCCTGTCGAAGAACCTCAAGGGCAGCAAGGAAGGTTGCGCCGAGGGCGACTGCGGCGCTTGTACCGTTCTGGTCGGCAAGCGTGTCGGCAAGGAACTCGTCTATGAAAGCGTCAATGCCTGCATCCGTTTCGTAGGCTCGCTCGACGCCTGCCATGTCGTGACGGTCGAGCATGTCAGTGCCGATGCCGGCCATCTGCATCCGGTCCAGCAGGCCATGATCGATTTCCACGGTTCGCAATGCGGCTTCTGCACGCCGGGCTTCGTCATGTCGCTCTATGGCCTCTGGATGAAGACGCCCAAGCCGAACGATCTCGACATCGAAAAGGCGTTGCAGGGCAATCTGTGCCGCTGCACCGGCTATGAGGCGATCCTGCGCGCGGGACGCGCCATATCGACCTATGGCAAGGTTGCCAATGATCCGCTGGCGAAGGAGCGGGCGGCGATCCACGCCAAGCTTTCCGCCATGGACGATGGCGCGCGTGTCGAGATCGGCGAAGGCAAGCACCGCCTGATCGTGCCGGCCAGCGTCGACGATCTCGCCGACGTTCTTGAAGCCGAGCCCAAGGCGACGGTGGTTGCCGGCTCGACCGATGTCGGGCTTTGGGTGACCAAGATGATGCGCGACATTTCTCCGGTCGTGTTCATCGGCAAGATCGAAGGGCTGCGCTCGATCAGCGAGCGCGACGGTGTCATCACCATCGGCGCGGGCGTTACCTATACCGAAGCGTTCGACCTTCTGGCTGCCCGCATCCCGGCGCTCGGCGCGCTCATCAACCGCATTGGCGGCCAGCAGGTGCGCAATATGGGCACCATCGGCGGCAACATCGCCAACGGCTCGCCGATCGGCGACAGCCCTCCGCCGCTGATTTCGCTCGGTTCGCGGCTGACGCTGCGCAAGGGCAAGCAAAGCCGCACGATCCCGCTCGAGGAGTTCTTCATCGCCTATGGAAAGCAGGATCGCCAGCCCGGCGAATTCGTGGAGGCCGTGCATGTTCCCATACCCGCAAAGGGCGACCGCTTTGCCGTCTACAAGATTTCAAAGCGGCGTGACGAAGACATCACCGCAGCGCTGGGCGCGTTCTACCTGACGCTTGCCAAGGATGGCACGGTCGAGACCGTTCGCATAACCTATGGCGGCATGGCGGCGACGCCGAAGCGGGCCAAGACGGTGGAAGCGGCACTTCTCGGCAAGCCGTGGACGGATGCGACCGTGGATGCCGCGATCGAAGCCTATCCGCAGGATTACGCGCCGCTGAGCGACATGCGCGCGACCGCAGACTATCGCATGCTTGCATCGAAAAACCTTTTGCGGCGTTTCTTTGCCGAAACACAGGATAGCGGCGCACCATTACAGGTTTCGCGGCACCGGGCCGCGTGAGGCAGATGGCCATGACCAAGCACACACCCAACCTCAAGGCAGAAAAGATCGCAGGTGGCGTTCATTCCAACCAGCGCCACGATTCAGCACACAAGCACGTCACCGGCACGGCCATCTATATCGATGATATCGTCGAGCCGAGCGGAACGCTGCATGCCGGCTTTGGGCTTTCTTCCGTTACCCATGCGCTGCTGAAGTCGGTCGACCTTTCGGCGGTGCGCTCGGCTCCGGGCGTGGTCGATGTTCTGACCTATGCCGATGTTCCGGGCGAAAACGATATTTCGCCGAGCGGCATGCATGACGATCCGGTGCTTGCCGAAGACAAGGTCCAGTTCCACGGCCAACCGATTTTCTGCGTGATAGCCGAAACCCGCGAGCAGGCCCGCCATGCCGCGCGCCTTGCCAAGATTGAATATGAAGAACTGCCGACCATCATCGACATCGGCAACCTAGATCCGTTGAACGACAAGCTGGTGACCACGCCGCTTATCCTGAAACGCGGCGAGCCGGAAATTGCGCTTGAAGCCTCGCCGCGCCGCATCAAGGGACGCATGCGCCTCGGCGGACAGGATCATTTCTATCTCGAAGGGCAAGTGTCGCTGGCCGTTCCCGGCGAGGATGACGAGGTCTTGGTCTATTGCTCGACGCAAGGCCCGAGCGAAACCCAGCACCTCGTTGCCCATGCGCTCGGCGTGCCGAGCCATGCCGTGACCGTTGAGGTGCGCCGCATGGGCGGCGGTTTCGGTGGCAAGGAAACCCAGGCCAACCAGTGCGCGGCCCTAGCCGCCATTGCGGCCAAGAAGCTTAAGCGTGCCGTCAAGGTGCGTATGGACCGCGACGAGGACATGACCGCGACGGGAAAGCGGCACGATTTCGTCATCGACTACGATGTCGGCTTCGATGACGAGGGCAACATCCTCGCCATCGACTACATGTATGCCTTGCGCAGCGGCTTCTCCGCCGACTTGTCTGGCCCGGTCGGCGACCGCGCGCTGTTTCACTGCGACAACGCCTATTTCTATCCGCATGTGCATGCGCGTTCGGCGCCGCTCTATACCAACACGGTGTCGAACACCGCCTTTCGCGGTTTCGGCGGCCCGCAAGGCATGGTCGGGGCCGAGCGCGTCATCGATGAAGTGGCCTTCGCGGTGGGCAAGGACCCGCTCGAGATCCGCAAGCTCAATTTCTATGACCCGATGGGAACCAAGGGCCACCGCAACGTGACGCCCTATCACCAGAAGGTCGAGGATTGCATCATCCAGCGCATCGTGGCCGAACTCGAGGAAAGCGCCGACTATGCCGGCCGCCGCCGCGAGATTGCGGCTTTCAATGCCAACAGCCGCTACATCAAGCGCGGCCTGGCGCTGACGCCGGTCAAGTTCGGCATTTCCTTCACCAAGACCGAGTCCAACCAGGCTGGCGCACTGGTGCATGTCTACACCGACGGTTCGGTGCACATGAACCACGGCGGCACCGAGATGGGGCAGGGCCTGCATCTCAAGGTGGCGCAGGTGGTGGCCGAGGAATTCCAGATCGACATCGATCAGGTGAAGATCACGGCGACGACGACCGCCAAGGTGCCGAATACCTCGCCGACGGCCGCATCGTCGGGCGCCGATCTCAACGGCATGGCGGCGCAGGATGCGGCTCGCCAGATCAAGAACCGGTTGATCGATTTTGCCGCCGAAACGCACCAGATCCCGAAGGAACAGGTTGTATTCCTGCCCAATCGGATCCGCGTCGGCAACGAGGAGATCAGCTTTGCCGAGCTTGTGAAGCAGGCCTATATCGCGCGCGTTCATCTGTCGGCGGCCGGCTTCTACAAGACGCCGAAGATTCACTGGGATCGCAGCCGGGGCAAAGGCCATGCCTTCTATTACTACGCCTATGGCGCGGCCTGCTCCGAAGTCTCGGTCGATACGCTGACCGGCGAATATGTGGTGGAGCGCACCGATATCCTTCACGACACTGGCCGCTCGCTCAATCCTGCTATCGACATCGGCCAGATCGAGGGCGGTTTCGTGCAAGGCATGGGTTGGCTGACGACGGAAGAGCTTGTCTGGGACGACAAGGGCCGCCTGCGCACGCACGCGCCTTCGACCTACAAGATCCCGCTCGCATCGGACCGGCCGAAGATTTTCAATGTCGCGCTGACGAACTGGTCGGAAGCCTATGAGCCGACGGTGCATCGCTCGAAGGCCGTCGGCGAGCCGCCGTTGCCGCTTGGCCTTGCCGTGCTTCACGCGCTGGCTGATGCGGTTGCGAGCGTAGCCGATCACAAGATCTGTCCGAAGCTCGACGCCCCGGCGACGCCCGAACGTGTGTTGATGGCCGTGGAGCGGCTGAAAGCTATGGTTCGCGGTGCTGCGTGATGGGCTTGAAGAAATTATCTATGAAAGATGCTATATTCCCATGAGGGAATGAAGGTCATGTCCTCGAATCTGCAAAGCCTGAAGGCTTTTTTGACTGACGCGAAACGCTTTGCCCTGGTTGAAGTGGCCGGCACCAAGGGGTCCACGCCACGCGAGACGGGCGCTGCAATGCTGGTTTCGCCGACCCGAACCCACGGCACGATTGGCGGCGGCCAACTTGAATATATGGCCATCGACAAGGCGAGGCAGTTGTTGCGCCCGCGGCGCGGCAAGAACGGCAAGCCGGCCTCGTTGCATCCCGACAGCTTCGGAACAATGCTGGATATCCCGCTCGGTCCGGAAATCGGACAGTGCTGCGGCGGTCGCGTGGCAGTGTCGATCCGCCTTGGCGATCCCGAGATCGCGGATAGCCTCGTAGAGCGCGAACTGGGCGAGGAGGAACGCTTGCCGCACCTCTATATTTTCGGCGGCGGTCATGTCGGCCATGCGATGGCGGCGGCATGCGCCTTGATGCCGGTGCAGACGACAATCGTCGATACACGTCCCGAAGCATTCGACGGATTGGCGCAAGGCGTCGAAGCGAGGTTGACGCCAGTGCCGGAAGAGGTGGTGAGGGAAGCGCCAGCGGGTTCGGCTTTCGCCATCCTGACGCACGACCATGCGCTCGATTTCCTGATCGCAGCCGAGGCGCTGCAACGGCCGGATACGGCTTATGTCGGCATGATCGGATCCAAGACCAAGAAGGCGACGTTCAAGAGCTGGTTCCTGAAAACCGCAGGCGGAACCGAGGCGGAATTTGCCCGCCTCGTGTCACCGATCGGGGGCGAGGCCGTGAAGGACAAGCGGCCATCGGTGATCGCGGCACTTGCGGCAGCCGAGATCATGACGGCCTTCGCCCTCGACATGGCGCGCGCCGGTGCGGCGAAGGAAAGAATAGGCTGATTTATTCTTTTTCCTGGGTATGGGCTTCCAGGAACCAAAGCAATTTGTCGAGCGAGCGCGAATAGGCGGTGAAGATGTCGGCGCTGTCGGCATCGCCCGCTTCGTCGGTCTCGTCTATCGCCTTGCGGGCCGACTTGCCGGCGTCGGCATAGCGGTCGATGAGCGCCGCCAGATGATCCTTGGTTTTGTGGATGTCGGTCGGGTAGGGCTTCAGTGACGTCTTTTTAGCCACTTCCTGCGATGTGCCGATCGCGGTTCCGCCAAGCTGGACAGCGCGCTCGGCGATGGTGTCGACATGACCGTCGAGTTCCGTGCGGAAAGTGTCCAGCATTTCATGAATGGCGATGAACTGCGGACCTTTGACGTTCCAGTGGGCCTGCTTGGTGATCAACGCCAGATCAATGGCCTCAACAAGCCGTGCGTTGAGGATGTCTATCGAGGTATTGCGGGTGTTTGATTTCAGGTCGTTTCTCGTGGCGATGGTGGCCATCGTATTCTCCTGCCTGATGGATTGGTCATAAAAGCCTGTGCGGTGGGCGCAAAAGGTTTGGAATGCGCGCGAAATGGCACGTTCCAAACAACATATAGGAAGGAAATTTGTTCCCTGAACGCTCAGCCGTCGGCCAGAATGTCGCGGATCAGTTTCTGGCAGCGCTCTGCCATGAAATCGAGCAGCAGGCGCACCTTGGGATCTTGCAGTTTCTTGTGCGGATAGACCGCGGCAAGCTGGACGGGGGTCGGCGGCGTCTTCGGCAGGATGACGCGCAACCGTCCATCGCGCAGATAGGGAGCCACTTCGAAACGCGGCTTGTTGACGATGCCGCGCCCGGCCACGGCCCAGCCGGTGAGGACATCGCCGTCGTCGCTGTCGAAGGGGCCGCGGAATTCGAATTTCTGCGCGCCGTTTTCCGTCTGCAGCATCCAGTAGAATTCGCGTGAACCCGGATAGCGCAGCATCAGGCAATCATGTTTCTTGCCGATGAGTTCCTGAATGTCCTGCGGCTCTCCGCGCGCTTCGAGATATTGAGGCGATGCGACCAGGACGCGTTCGCAGTCCAAGATGCCGCGAAGGCGCAGCGATGAGTCCTCAATGACGCCCAGCCGGAACGCAACGTCGATGCCTTCCTTCAGGATATCGACATTGTGGTCGGACAGGCGCAGCCGGACTTCGATATCGGGGTATTTGTCGTGGAAGTCGGGAATGCCCGAAGCGATCAGGCGACGCCCGAGGCCGAGCGGAGCAGTTACGCGAATGGTGCCCCGCGGCTGGCCGGAAAGCGCGGAAACCGCGGCTTCCGCCTCAATGATCGCGTCGAGCACCTGCTTTGCCCCGTTGTAGAACACGGTGCCGTGCTCGGTCGGCATAAGCTGGCGCGTTGTGCGGTTGAACAACCTGACACCGAGGTGCTTTTCAAGTTCCTTGATGCGGTTGGATGCCACCGCCGGCGAAATGCGCATGTCGCGCCCCGCTGCCGAAAGGTTGCCAAGTTCCACGACGCGGACGAAGACGGAGATATTGTCGAGATAGGCCATGCGCTGGTTTCGTGGCTCTCATCGGGCTGCGTAGAATGACCATAGTATTTTCCAATTTTTTTTGAAAGTCATCGTATTTCCCGCCTCTTTTCGTTTAGCGTGGGCTGCCGGTAATGTCCGATGCTAGGCAGGAAGGGATGGACCATGCTGGACTTCGCGATATTCTGGGATTGGTTGGCATTCGGCGTGCGCTGGCTGCATGTCATCACCGCCATCGCCTGGATCGGCTCGTCCTTTTATTTCGTGGCTCTGGATTTGGGCTTGCGCCAGCGGCCTGGCCTGCCGGCGGGCGCGTATGGTGAGGAATGGCAGGTTCACGGCGGCGGCTTCTACCACATCCAGAAATACCTCGTAGCTCCGGCGGAGATGCCGGAACATTTGACCTGGTTCAAATGGGAATCCTACGCCACCTGGCTGTCGGGCTTCGCGCTTCTGTGCGTGGTCTACTATGCGGGGGCGGACCTGTTCCTGATCGATCCCAACGTGCTTGACGTTTCCGTGCCGGTCGGCATTGGCATTTCGCTAGCCACCATCGGCGTCGGCTGGCTGTTCTACGATCTCTTGTGCAGGCTTTTCCTCGGCAAGAGCGATACCGGCCTGATGTTGCTTCTCTACGGCGTTCTGGTGGTGATCGCCTGGGGCCTGACGCATCTGTTCACCGGCCGAGCCGCCTTCCTGCATCTTGGCGCCATCACCGCCACGATCATGTCGGCCAACGTCTTCATGGTCATCATTCCGAACCAGAAGATCGTCGTCGCCGACCTCATCGCCGGCCGCAAGCCTGATCCGAAATACGGCAAGATCGCCAAGCAGCGCTCGGTCCACAACAACTACCTGACGCTGCCCGTGCTGTTCCTGATGCTGTCGAACCATTATCCGCTGGCGTTCGGCACCCAGTTCAACTGGGTCATCGCCTCGCTGGTGTTCATCATCGGCGTGTTGATCCGGCACTTCTTCAACAGCCAGCATGCGCGCAAGGGCAACCCGACCTGGACGTGGCTCGCTGCCGCCATCCTGTTCGTCATCATCATCTGGCTCTCGACCGTACCGAAGGTTCTGACCGGCGAAACCAAGGTGAGCGCGGCGGGCGAGCAATTCGTCGCTTCAGCGCATTTCCCGGTCGTGCGCGATACCGTGCTCGGCCGTTGCGCCATGTGCCATGCCACCGAGCCGTCCTATGAAGGCATCTATCATGCGCCCAAGGGTGTTGTGCTGGATACCGATGCCGGCATTGCCGCGCATGCCAAGGAAATCTACCTGCAGGCCGGGCGCAGCCATGCCATGCCGCCAGCCAACGTCACCCAGATGACCGACAAGGAACGCGCCATGCTGGTTGCATGGTTCGAAGAAGCGAAGAAGTGATGGCGGTTAGCCAGATGACCACCACCCTCCTGCGCGGCCGCACGCTTTCCTTCCTGCGATGGCCCGAAACAATCGACGACCACGCCGCCTATCGCTACGAGGAGGACGGCGGGCTTTTGCTGCGTGACGGCAAGATCGTTGCCGCCGGCGCCTATGCCGAAGTTGCCAAGCAGGCGGGCGAGGGCGTCAAGGTCATCGACCATCGTCCGCATCTTTTGCTGCCCGGCTTCATCGACGCGCACATGCATTTCCCGCAGATGCAGATCCTCGCCAGCTATGGCGCCGAGCTGCTGGAGTGGCTGAACACCTACACGTTTCCCGAGGAAACCAAGTTCGAGAACGCGCAGCATGGCCGCCGCATCGCCCGCCTGTTCCTCGATGAAGTGATCCGCCACGGCACCACGACGGTTGCGGCCTACTGCTCTGTACACAAATCGTCGGCAGACGCCTTCTTTGCCGAGTCGCATGGGCGCAATATGCTGAACATCGCCGGCAAGGTGATGATGGATCGCAATGCGCCGGACGGGCTAACCGACACGCCGCAATCCGGCTATGACGACACCAAGGCGCTGATCGGCGAATGGCACGGCAAGGGCCGGCAGCACTATGCGATCACGCCGCGCTTCGCCATTACCTCCACGCCCGAGCAGATGGAAATGGCCGGCGCGCTTGCGCGCGAATTTCCGGACCTGCATGTCCAGACGCATCTGTCGGAAAATCATGCCGAGATCGCCTTTACCCAGGAACTTTATCCGTGGTCGAAGGACTACACCGACGTCTACGAGCACTACGGGCTGATGGGATCGAAGACCCTGCTCGGCCATTGCATCCATCTCTCGGAGCGCGAGGCGGACGCGCTTTCGGCTGCGGGCTCGATTGCCGTATTCTGCCCGACCTCGAACCTTTTCCTCGGTTCCGGCCTGTTCCCCTATCAGCGCATGCGCTCGCGCCACAATCCGGTCCGTATCGCAACGGCGACGGATGTTGGTGGCGGCACTAACTATTCCATGCTGCGCACCATGGATGAGGGCTACAAGATCATCGCCTTGCAGGGCGAAAAGCTGAACCCGTTCCAGTCGTTCTGGCAGATCACGCGCGGCAATGCCGAGGCGCTTTCGATTGCCGACAAGGTGGGCACGCTGGACGTCGGCACGGATGCCGACATCATCGTTCTCGATGCGGGCGCGACGCCGGTTACGCGGCTTAGAATGGAAACTGTCAGGACGCTGGCAGAAGAGCTTTTCCTGTTGCAGACGGTTGGTGACGACCGCGCCATACGCGAGGTCTACATCGCCGGAAACCCGGCCAAGAGCGAACTCGCCTCCTGAGGCGAATCGCCCGCCTGGCCCAACTCCCGCTTGACCCAGCGACACTGATCGGCCAAAGCGTCTGGCGACTTTCCGGGAGGAGTGCCGATGGCCGTCGCCGACGACATCGAGACCATCAAGCGCCAGGAGGCGACGCTTGTCTTCGATGCCTTCGACGAGCAGGCGGCTTTCGCTATTGGCTCCGCCATCCGCGCCCGCGCGCTCAAGGAAAACCTGCCCGTCATCGTCGATATCCGCACTTTCGACCGGCCGCTTTTTTATGCCGCGATGCCCGGTTCAACTGGTGCGAACCCCGAATGGGCGCGGCGCAAGTACAATGTCGTCAAGCGCTTCCTGAAAAGCACCTATCGCATGGTGCTTGAACAGGATCGCCCGGATCGCACCTTCAAGGTGGGCGAGGGGCTGGACGTCGCCGACTATGTGCTCGCCGGCGGCGGCTTTCCCATCACTGTGAAGGGCGCTGGCGTGATCGGCGTCATCGCCGTGTCCGGCTTGCCGGAGCGGGACGATCATGGCGTCGTCGTCGATGCCTTGTGCGATCATCTCGGCCATGATCGTGACAAACTGTCTTTGCCTGCCCAGAAATCCAACTAGAAGAGCGACCCCTGCATGGATTCCAAGCGCTTCCTGACATCCATCTTCGACGCCGCCGTGGCAGCCGCCGATCCGGAAAAGACCATTCGCGACCATCTGCCGGCCAAGCCGAAAGGCAGGACGATCGTCATCGGCGCCGGCAAGGGCGCGGCGCAGATGGCTGCCGCCTTCGAGAATGTCTGGGATGGACCTGTCGATGGCCTGATCGTCACGCGCTACGGCTACAGCGCGCCGACGAAGCATCTGGAAGTTGTCGAGGCCTCGCATCCGGTTCCGGACGTGGCGGGCCTGGAAGCCGCAAAGCGCGTGATGGAAAAAGTATCTGGCCTGACCGAAGACGATCTGGTCATCGCGCTGGTATGCGGCGGCGGCTCGGCGCTTTTGGCCGCTCCGGCCGAGGGCCTGACGCTTGACGACGAAATCGCCGTCAATCAGGCGCTGCTCGCCTCCGGCGCGCCGATTTCCGCCATGAACACCATTCGCAAGCACATCTCGACGGTCAAGGGCGGCAGGCTGGCAGCGGCAGCCTACCCGGCCAAGGTGGTGTCGCTGGTTGTGTCGGACATTCCGGGCGATGACCCGGCACTTGTGGCGTCCGGTCCGACGGTGCCCAGCACCGGAAGCCGCGCCGATGCGCTGAAGGCAATCGAAACCTACGGCATGAAGCTTCCGGCCGCCGTCATGGCGCACATCAATTCGCCGGCGGCGGACGCACCGGACCCGAAGGACAAGCGTTTCGCCCGCAACGAAGTGCAGGTCATTGCGTCCGCCTCTGTTTCGCTTGAAGCCGCTGCGGCCGAGGCCAAGCGGCAGGGCATCGAGGCGATGATCCTGTCGGATTCGCTTGAAGGCGAGGCACGCGAAGTTGGCTCGGTACATGCGGCAATCGCCCGCGAGATCGCGACCCGCAACCGGCCTTTCAAGAAGCCTGTGTTGCTGCTTTCCGGCGGCGAGACGACGGTGACGCTGCGCGCGAAAGGCAAGGGCGGCCGCAACAGCGAGTTCCTGCTGGCCTTCGCCATCGGCATCGATGGTCATGACGGCATCGAGGCGCTTGCAGCCGACACTGACGGCATCGACGGCTCGGAAGACAACGCCGGCGCTTTCGCCAATGGTTCCACAGTGGCGCGCATGCGGGCGGCCGGTGTCGACGCCAAGGCGATGCTGGCCGGCAACAATGCCTGGACCGCGTTCAATTCCGTTGGCGACCTGTTCGTGCCCGGCCCGACCGGCACCAACGTCAATGATCTGCGGGCGATTCTGATCCGGTAATTGCTGAAAACTTTCGCGAGTAGTCGCGCGCAAGCTTAACGATCCTCATGTAGACAGTGGCTGTCATTGCGTGTGAGGGCACGGCAACTGCGCGACGAGCGGCTGGAATTTCGCAACAATATGGCGATTGCCGGATGGGTCTTCATGGCCATCTGGACCGGCATCCTTTGCCTGTTCACCTACATCTTCATGCGCGACGGCGGCTTTCGCCAATATGATCCGGCGGTTGAATGGGCAATTCTCGCCCTGTTTTGGCTATTTGGCTTGGGTGGCTGCAGTTCCTTTTTTGGAATGCCGAGATTCCGCATGACCATCGTCAACGGTCAGGTGACCGTGAACGAGAGATGGCTGTTGCGCCGAAGCACGGAAACCTTCTCGCTCAGGGTGATGGCCGAGCCGGTTGTTATTCGTGACAAGGATTCCGAAGGCGATCCGTATTTCCGCTGCCGCGTGATCACTCCGGCAGGCCGCTCGATCATCGTCAGCGAGAGCAACGATGAGGAAAAAGTCCGTGCGGTGTGCAAGACGTTGACCGAGGCAATCGGCAGGCGATCCGCATCCCGCCTGGATGGAAATCAGGCAGGTTGACCGCTGCCGCGGGTTTAGCCCATCAGCCGTTTCACGGCCCGCATGTCGTTGAGGAAGCGTCCGCGTTCCGCTTGCTTTTCTGCTTCGTCGGGAATGCGCAGGATGAACGAGGGGTGGATGGTGATGAAAACGCGCAAACCGTCTTCGCGTTCGACCACTTCGCCGCGCATTTTCGTCACTGCAATGCTCCTGCCGAGCAGGGAGAGTGCAGCGGTGGCGCCAAGCGCCACGACCAGACGGGGCTTTACAAGCGCCAGTTCCTTGTCGAGCCACCATCGGCAAGCCTGGACTTCGCCTGCGTTCGGCTTGGAATGGATGCGACGCTTGCCGCGCGGTTCGAACTTGAAATGCTTGACCGCGTTGGTGACGTAGGTTTTTTGCCGGTCGATGCCTGCATCATCGAGAATCCCGTCGAACACCTTGCCAGCCGGTCCGACAAAAGCTTTGCCGGCGATGTCTTCCTGGTCGCCCGGCTGTTCGCCGACAAACATCACTTCGGCATCTGGCGGGCCGTCTCCAAACACAGTTTGAGTGGCATCGCGCCAGAGAGGGCAGCGCCGGCAGCCCTTGGCGGCTTCACGCATGGCATCAAGCGAGGCATAGTTTCCATCGTCGTTCTCGGCATGAGTATCCGGGACCGGCCAGTGCAAAGCCTGCACCTTGGCGTGGTGTGATGCGGGTTGTGTCGGCATGCGGGCAATCATCTCTTTGGCGGCCTCATCCGCGCCTGCGATCAGGTCAGGAATGAGCGCGGCCTCGGGCAGGTTCCGCCAGTATTTCTTGGGCATCTCCTTTTGCATCGCCTGCACCTTCAGCCGCGCCGGGTTGAAGATGTTCTGGAAATAGGTTTGCCACAGCTCTTCTGCGGCATCCTCGGCTGGGGCATCCGCTTTCGCTGCGCCGGGTCCGATGGAAAGGGTTTCGCCGTTCCAGCTTGCCGAGGCGTAAGGCGTCAAAATGGTCCAGCACATGCCGGTGAAGCGGCGCACGAAAAAGCTGGCGTTGCGCTCGACGATGAAATGCGATGGTTCGAACCAGGCCACGAAATGCTCGCCATTGCTGGTTTCGAAACGGCGAAAGCGTACAAAGGCGCGCATCTTATGTATGTCGCGCCCGACCGCCTTCTCCATCGCCTCGAAGCGGCGAACATCGGGGTCGGAAGCGATGTCCAGGAGTTTGGGCTCTCGTCGCAAGCGCCAAAGCATGCGGTAGAGCAGCGCGAAACGTTCCGGATCGCTGTGGCAGATGACGGCCTCGGCTCGGGAGACGAAGCTGCGCGGCACGTCGAGATGCGCCCTTTCCGGCGCTTCAGGAAGCGTTTCCTCCTCCCTGGCGGCGCTTGCATCGACGGCCCAGGTTACGGCTTGCGGATTGATATCGTTCAAAGCGAGTTTCCGCGCCGCATTTCGCCAGCCGGCGAAATCGGTTTCGCTGGCAAGCGCGACGCTGAACGGGGTGAAGGCGAGTTGCATCGTCTGCATGGTCAAAACAACGCCAGTTGCTCGCAAGACCGCACGATTGTCTGGCGCAGCGCCGCCTTGTCCGTCATCGCTCCGGGCGACCACCCTTCGGCGATGATGAACGGCCTGAGCTTGGCAATCGAATTCGCCACACGGCCCACGTCTTCCAGCCGCAGGCGGCGATGCCGGCGTGTCTGCAAAATGCGGTCCACCACCTTTGTGCCAAGCCCCGGCACGCGTAGCAGCATCTCCCGCGATGCGCGGTTGACGTCCACCGGAAACTGCCCGCGATTGCGCAGCGCCCAGGCAAGCTTTGGGTCGATGGCAAGGTCCAGCATGCCGTCGGTCGTGCCCTGCAGGATTTCGCCTTGCCCGAAGCCGTAGAACCGCATCAGCCAATCGGCTTGGTAAAGCCGGTGTTCGCGCATCAGCGGCGGCTTTTGCGAAGGCAGCGCCGATGACGAATCCGGGATCGGGCTGAAAGCGGAATAATAGACGCGGCGTAGCTGGTAGCTGCTGTAGAGCCGAGCGCTGGTTTTCAGGATGCCATCGTCGCTGGTCTTGTCAGCACCGACGATCATCTGCGTTGACTGGCCACCGGGTGCGAAGCGTTCGCGCGTCTTCGTCCGCAGCGTCGGCTCGGCCTTTTCCTCGATCTTCGCACGCAGCTTGGCCATCGAAAGGCGGATGGTTTCCGGCTTCTTTTCCGGCGCCAGCTTCTTCACGCCTTCGTCGGTCGGAAGCTCGATGTTGATGGACAGCCTGTCGGCATAGAGGCCGGCCCGCTCGATCAATTCGGCGGAGCATTCCGGAATAGTTTTCAGATGAATGTAGCCGCCGAATTTTTCCTCAAGCCTGAGCCGCCGCGCCACCTCGACCATTTCGCCCATCGTCTCGTCTGGCGAGCGGATGACGCCGGATGAGAGGAACAGGCCTTCAATGTAGTTGCGGCGATAGAAGTCCATGGTGAGCCGCACCACGTCATCGACGGAGAACCGCGCGCGCCGCACATTGGAGGACGACCGGTTGATGCAATAGCTGCAATCATAGATGCAGAAATTGGTCAGCAGGATTTTCAGAAGCGAGATGCAGCGGCCATCAGGTGCGTAGGAATGGCAGATGCCCATGCCTTCGGTCGAGCCGATGCCGCCGCTCTTCAGCGAGTCGCGCTTGGCCGAGCCGGACGAAGCGCAGGACGCGTCGTATTTGGCGGCATCCGACAGGATGGCGAGTTTTTCGCGAAGCGTGAGCATAGCCATTTGTTCATGATATGTTCTTTTCGGTTACCGCGCTATTAAATTTGACATAGTTGGCAAACGGGGCGCCGTCCGGTCTTAGACTTCGTGCAGATAGAGGTGGTAGTCGAGCTCGCTGATCGTGCGGGCCACGCGCAGATACTCGGCGTATTTGATCGAGGTGAAGGTCCGGTG
Source organism: Mesorhizobium sp. FG116 (assembly GCF_057809835.1). NCBI lineage: Bacteria > Pseudomonadati > Pseudomonadota > Alphaproteobacteria > Hyphomicrobiales > Phyllobacteriaceae > Mesorhizobium > Mesorhizobium sp. FG116. The sequence goes on along the minus strand of NZ_JBMDKS010000010.1, from coordinate 83,261 downwards.
CAGGTCGTCGCCGAGCGCCGTCCTCAGGAATTGCGAGGCTTGCGCTGCCTTGATCGCCTCGCGCCAGTCTGCCGGCATGGCGCTGCGCGCCTCCTCGGCGGCTTCGTAGCCATTGCCCGTGGTTTCCGGACCGGGATCGAGCTTTTCATCCAGCCCCTTCAAAATGCCGGCGAGAACAGTGGCCGCGACCAGATAGGGGTTGGCATCGACGCCGGAAGGCCGGTGTTCGATGCGCCGGTTCTTCGCTTCGCCCGCCGGCACGCGCAGCGCCACCGAGCGGTTGTTGACGCCCCATGTGGGCGCGACCGGCGCATAGGATTGCGCGACGAAGCGACGCCAGGAATTGGCATGTGGCGCGAACACCAGCATCGATTCCGCCATTGTCGCGGCAAGCCCGCCAAGCGCGTTGAGCAAAAGCGGTGACCAGCTTTCGCCGGCCTTTTCCGTGAACACGTTGCGGTCTTCCCGGTCGAGCAGCGAGACGTGGAAATGCATGCCCGAGCCGGCATAGGACTCGATCGGCTTGGCCATGAAGCAGGCGGTGACGCCATGACGGCGCGCCTGCGCGCGCACAATGCGCTTGAGCAGGATGAGATCGTCGGCGGCGCGCATCACGTCCTTGCGGTAATGCAGGGTCAGTTCGTACTGGCCGGGCGCATATTCCGAGATCACGGTTTCGGTCGGAACGCCCTGTTCCTTGGCGGCCGCATAGATGTCGGAGAAGAGCGGCTCCATGCCGTGTAGATGATCGACGGAATAGACTTCGGTCTTGCCGCTCTTGCGCCCGTCCAGAACGGCGCGGGCGGGCTGCACCTTGCCGTCTGCGTCGCGCTCATTGGCGAGCAGGAAGAACTCCAATTCGAACGCGCCCGCCGGATGCAGCCCTTTCTTTGCGAGCAGTTCGACCTGCCGCGCCAATGCATGGCGCGGGTCCGAGGTCATCGGCGCACCGTCGAGGTGATACATCGCCATCAGAACCTGCCCGCGCGCGGGGCTGGTGCCGTAGAGCGGCACCAACGTGCCGGGAAGTGGCCATGCGCGCAGGTCGCCGTCGCCTGAATCCCAGATCAGTCCGGTTTCGTGGACATCCTCGCCGGTGATGTCGAGGCCGAGGATCGAGATCGGCATATGCCGCCCATCTTCGTAGATGCTCATCAGCTCGTGCCGGCGCACGATCTTGCCGCGTCCGACGCCGTTGGCATCGATCAAGACGATATCGAAGGCCTCGATCTCCGGATGCCGGTCGAGAAAGGCCTGCGCTTCGCTGGGCTTCGAGCCCGAGGGTGATGTCATGATGAAACTCTGGTGGACGCTATCGTGCTTGTCTCATGCCGCAAGTTTCGCGGCAACATCGGCAAATGCTGCGATCAGCCGGTTGACCTGGGCGACGCGCGTGGCGGGCGAGATCAGCATCATGTTGTGGAAGGGCGCGATCAAGACGCCGCGGTTGACCAGCGCGACATGGATTGCCGCTTCCAGTTCAGGCACATGCGCGCCTTCGGCCTCGCCGCCATTCCTGAGCGGGCCGGGCGCACAGATGAACTCGACGCGCGCGCCGACACGTGCCACATGCCAGGGCAGGCGATAACGGTCGATTGCCGCCGTTAGCCCAGCGTCCAGCCGCCGGGCCAGATGTTCCATATGGGCGTAGTTTTCCGCCGTCATCACCTCTTCCAGCGTCGCCCGCATTGCCGCGAACTGCAGCGGATTGGCCGAGAGCGTGGTGCCCATGCCGGAGTAGCCGGGCTCCTTGGTGCGTTCATAGGCGGCAAAGCGCGAGGCAAGTTCGTCGCTCATGCCCCAGATGCTGGCAGGAACACCGCCGGCGACGGGCTTGCCGAGCACGAACAGATCAGGCTCAAGCCCATGAACCTTGATGTAGCCGCCAAGGCCGGTCGAGATGGTGTGCGTCTCGTCGATCAGAAGAAGCGTGCCGGCTGCGCGCGTGAGCTTGCGCAGCGCGACATGGAAGCCGGGTTCGGGCAGCACCATGCACGAATTGGTCAGCACCGGTTCGGTGATGACGCAGGCGACGGATTTGTCGGCCAGTGCAGCTTCGAGGGCAGGGAGATCGTTAAACTCGACCACTTTGGTTCCGCGGGTGAGATCGCGGAATTCGCCGGCAAGACCGGGCCGGTTGATGGCGCGTCCGTCCTTTAGCCGAACCATCGTCTCGTCCACCGAGCCGTGGTAGCAGCCGTTGAAGACGAGGATGGTTTCGCGCCCGGTCACCGCGCGGGCAACGCGCAGTGCAAAGCGGTTGGCGTCGGTGGCGGTCGTCGCGATCTGCCAGAACGGCAGGCCGAACTTTTCTTGCAATAGCGGCCCGATGGCCAGCGCATCTTCCGAAGGCAGCATGTAGGTCAGGCCGCGCCCCGCCTGCCGGCGGATGGCGCGCGCGACGGGCGGCGGCGAGTGACCGAACATCGAGCCGGTATCGCCAAGGCAGAAGTCGTCAAGCCGGTTGCCGTCGATGTCGGTGATGGTCGCGCCCTTGGCCTGATCGACGAGGATCGGGAAGGGCGTCGGCCAATCCTTCATCCAGTGCATCGGTACGCCGCCGAGGAAGCCGGCAATGCCGTTGCCGACCTTCGCCTCGCTTTTCGGGCGTGCTTTGCGGAAGGTTTCGGATTCCCGGTCGCGGATTTGCTCGATCCGGCTGCGGGCGATGCCGCCCAATGTCGTGTCGTCGTGTCTGGTCATGGCCGCCACTCATAGCCAATGAGGCATGAGGACGGCAATCCGGCCAGCAAGGGTCTTTGCGCTGGGCAGCCGCCGGGTGTTGGTCAGGCGGTGATGTCGATGACGCCGCAGTCGCCGGCAGCGGAACCGAACGCGATGCGGCGTTCTTCCCTGTCCCACATCATCGCGGTGATGGCGCCCTTGCCGGGCCGGCGCAGCAACACTTCCTTGGCGTCGGTGAAGCGGGCCGCGATGACCATGCCGTCCTCGTAGCCGATGGCCACGACGTCCTGGCTGGGATGGCAGGCAACGCATGTCACCATGGTGTTGCCGCGCGTACCCAGTTCCAGCGGCGGCTTGCCCATCGGGCCATCCTTCGCCTGGAACGGCCATACGATTGCGGCAGGCGCGCCGGAGCTTGCCAGCCACTTGCCTTTCACCGACCACGACAGGCTTTTGACCTTGGCCGGATAGCCGCTCATGCGCATGTGCTTGCCGTCGGCAAGTTTCCAGCCGTGCAGCGCGTTTTCCTGCATGGTGGTGACGAGGAAATTTCCATCGGGCGAAAAGGCGATGCCGGTGTGGGCGCCAGCCCATTCAAGTTCGGTCGGTTTGCCATCAGCTGCCGGGAAATGCAGCGTTGCGCCATTGTAGCGGGCAACGCCAATGCGCATGCCCTTTGGTGCGAAGGCGATGCCCTCGACCGAGCGCGGATGGGCAAATTCCTTCACCTTGCCGTCAGCGAACCGCACATAGGCGATCTTGCCGGATGCATAGGCGATTGCGCCCTGCGGTCCGGCGGCGACGCTGGTGATCCATTTTCGACCTGCTTCAGCCAGTTGCTCGGCAGTCCCGTCAGCCTTGACTGCAAAGACCTTGCCATCCTCGCCACCGGTCAGCAGGCGGTCGTTCGCCACATCGTGGAAGGTGCACAACAGACCATCATTGGCCTGCGCGGTCTTGTGGCCATTGTCCAACCGATGCACCGCACCGTCTGCCAGCGCGAAATGCGGAACATTGTTCAGGAAGACGGCGGCAAGGCAGTGGCCGTCGAGGTCAAGCGGAGCGACTGTCGGCATGGGTCAGTTGGCAGTCACGGCCTGGCAGGCATCAAAACTTTTCTTCAGCCGTTCCGCATCGAGCTCGCGGCCGATGAACACCAGCCGGCTCTCGCGCTTCTCGTCGTCCTTCCACGCGCGCTGGTGGTCGCCTTCGAGGATCATGTGTACGCCTTGCACGACATAGCGGTCGGGATCGTCCCTGAAGGCGATGATGCCTTTCAGGCGCAATATGTTCGGACCTTCCATCTGGGTGATCTTCTCGATCCACGGGAAGAACTTCTTCGAATCCATCTCGCCGCCGCGCAGCGACACCGACTGCACCGTCACGTCATGGATGGCCGACGGGTGAGCGTGGTCATGATGGTCATGACCGTGGTGGTCATGATCGTGGTGATGATGGTGGTGGTGATCGTGATCGCAATCCGGGCCGCATTCGTGGTCATGGTCGTGATCGTCATGCGCGTCGAGGAAATGCGGATCGTTTTCCAGCGCGCGGGTAAGGTCGAACGCGCCGCGGTCGAGCACTTCCTTGAGATCGACGCCCGAGCGCTGGGTGCGATGGATCTTCGCTGCCGGGTTGATGGCGCGCACGGTGGCTTCCACATCGCGCAATTCTTCGTCCGTCACGAGATCGGTCTTGTTGAGGACGACGACATCGGCAAACGCGATCTGGTCCTCGGCTTCCTTGGAATCCTTGAGGCGCAGCGGCAGGTGCTTGGCGTCGACCAGCGCCACAACGGCGTCGAGCTTGGTCTTGGAACGCACGTCGTCGTCCATGAAAAAGGTCTGCGCCACCGGAACCGGATCGGCGAGCCCGGTGGTTTCCACCACGATGGCGTCGAAGCGCCCCGGACGCCGCATCAGGCCTTCCACCACGCGGATCAGGTCGCCGCGCACCGTGCAGCACACGCAGCCATTGTTCATCTCGTAGATTTCCTCGTCGGATTCCACGATCAGGTCGTTGTCGATGCCGATCTCGCCGAACTCGTTGACGATGACGGCGTAGCGCTTGCCATGATTTTCGGAGAGAATCCGGTTGAGCAAGGTGGTTTTGCCGGAGCCAAGATAGCCGGTCAAAACGGTTACGGGAATTTGCGTCTGGGTGTCGCTCATGTCGGGCCTCGAAAGGGGATGTGGGCTCCATATAGGATGGTTGGTGGCGTTTTGCACGACGAATCCAAACCGTTTCGCGTTGGGCCAGAATGCGGGTCGGCGCGATGAAAATCTGATGCAAGGTAGCAAACAGGCGCTATAGGAGATTTGTTGTGTTAGGGGCGCCGCGTGGATTCGGTCGATGTATTGATCATTGGGGCTGGCGCTGCCGGAATGATGTGCGCTATCGAGGCGGCACGGCGCGGTCGCCGCGTGCTCGTCATCGACCATGCGCGCAGCGCCGGCGAGAAGATCCGCATCTCCGGCGGCGGACGCTGCAACTTCACCAACATCCACGCCGCTCCGAAAAACTTCCTGTCGCAGAACCCCCATTTCTGCATTTCTGCGTTGAAGCGTTATTCGCAGCACGATTTCATTGCACTGGTAAAATGCCACGGCATCGCTTTTCACGAAAAGACGCTCGGGCAACTGTTTTGCGATGGCTCGGCCACGCAGATCATCCAACTCCTGCTGGATGAAATGCAGCGCCATGGCGCTGCGCTTCGGCTGAACACGCGGGTGGAAAGGATCGACAAGACTTCGGACGGCTTCGACGTCGCGCTGGAAACGGGTTCGGTGCGCTGTGCTTCGCTGGTGGTGGCATGCGGCGGCAAATCGATCCCCAAGATGGGCGCAACGGGCCTAGGTTACGACATTGCCGCGCAGTTCGGCGTGCGGCTGGTTGAAACCAGGCCTGCGCTGGTGCCGCTGACCTTCGATCCGAACACGCTGGAACGCCTGAAACCGCTCAGCGGTATCGCTGTCGATGCCGTCGTCTCCTGCCGCAAGACGCAGTTCGAGGAAGCCATGCTGTTTACCCATCGCGGCATCAGCGGCCCGTCCATCCTGCAGATATCGTCTTACTGGCGCGAAGGCGACGAGATCGGCATAGCCATGTTGCCGGGCGTCGATCTGTTTACGGCGCTGCGTTCGGCACGGGTCGACAATGGCAAGCAGGCGCTGCAGACCGTGCTGGCTGCCTTGCTGCCGAAGAAGCTTGCCCAGATGATTGCGGAGCAGTTGGGCATATCGGGAAACATGGCCGACCTGCCGGACCGCGAGCTTCGTCGCGTCGAAGCCGCCGTCAACGACTGGCGCGTCAAGCCTGCCGGTTCGGAGGGCTATAGGACGGCGGAAGTGACGTTGGGCGGTGTCGATACGCGCGATCTCGATTCAAAGACGATGGCGGTGAAGGCCATGCCGGACCTTTATTTCATTGGCGAGGTCGTCGATGTTACCGGTTGGCTCGGTGGCTATAATTTCCAATGGGCATGGTCGTCTGGCTGGTGTGCCGGACAGTCGGCTTAAGGCAATTCGAGGTGCATTTGAAAAACAAGTCAGCCGGATAAGCAGTGTCATGAAACTGCAATGCGGCTCTGCCATAAGCTAGCCACCTTGGTTTTGATTGCCGGCAAAAGGCTTTGCCGCGACCAAAAAGAAGGCCAGTACAAATAGCGGCATATGCTATCGTGCCGCCCGTCCGGATCGAGGGGAAATTATGGCCAAGGCTGACAGAACAGCGACGATGAGCCGGCTGCATTCGGCTGCAAGGCTGGCGCGCACCGCCCTTGCGGCACGGCTGCTCACGCACGGCTTCTATGCCGGACAGGACCAGATCATGCTCGCGCTGGATCGTGAGGATGGGCAGACGCCGGGTACGCTCGCCGACCGGCTGGGCGTTCGCCCGCCGACCATCACCAAGACCATCAACCGGCTTCAGGCACAGGGCTTCTTGGACAAACGGGCCTCGAATTCCGATGCCCGGCAGGCGCATATCTTCCTCACCGACACGGGCCGCGAAATGATCGTGGCCATCGAGAAGTCGGTGAAGAAGACGGAAAAGCAGGCGCTGAAGGGCCTCGACAAGAAGGACCAGAAGGCGCTCTACAAGCTCTTGGCGCGCGTCGAGGCAAATCTTTCCGGAGCGGAAGTGATCGTCGAAGAAGAGCCCGAAGCCGAGGAATAGGCTCGTCATACCGGCGGACCTTTTCGGATAGGCCAGGCGCATTAGCGCTTGCAGCGCGTGGCGGGCTGGCACAAAGCTGGCACAACGAGAAAGCGCGTTGATTCAGGCTTTGCTGTGAGCACTCCCTCCCGACTGGAAGACAGCGCGACGCCCGTCGCGGCCATCCTCTATATGGTCGTGACCTACATACTGTTCACATTCCTGGATTCGTCCAGCAAGTATCTGGTGCTTGCCGGTATCGCGCCGCTGTTCATTGCCTGGGTACGTTTTGCCGGTCATGTCGTTCTGGTGCTGGCATTGTTTCGCGGCTGGCAAAATCTCGGCCGTTTTCGCCCCGCCAGCCTGCCGGCTCACATCCTGCGCGGCCTTTTCCTGGCCGGCTCGACGGTCTTCAACATTCTTGCCCTGCGCTACCTGCAACTTGCCGAAACGACGTCGATCTATTTCTTCGGACCGATGGTCATAACCGCGCTCGCCGGCCCAATGCTCGGCGAATGGGCCGGCTGGCGGCGCTGGTCGGCCATCTTTGCCGGCTTCATCGGCGTTCTGGTCACCACGCGGCCGGGTGTCGGCGTCTTCGGCATCGGCCACGTCTTCGCCCTGTGCTCGATGCTGTCCAATTGCTTCTACGTCATCATGACCCGACGCCTGTCGGCTACCGAAACGCCGGAAAGCCTCGTGCTTTTCGCCGCGCTGGCGCCGGCGGCGCTGCTTTTGCCGACGCTGCCGTTTTCGGTGACCCTGCCAACGGACGCCTGGCATTGGTTCATCCTGTTGATGCTGGGCTTTTTTGGCGGCGTCAGCCACTGGTGCCTGATCCAGGCCTACAGGCAGGCAACCGCGACCTCGCTTGCGCCTTATCCCTATCTGCAAATGATCTGGATGATCGCGTTCGGCTGGTTCATTTTCGACCAGTTTCCGGACAACTGGACGCTTGCGGGCGCTGGCATTATCGTCGCCAGCGGGCTCTACATCATCCACCGCGAGCACCGGCTGCGTGTTCGCAATCAGGCCGGGCCGGGCGCGGAAACCGAGGTTGTGGCAAAAAAGCTTTGATTCGCCGCCGAAGGATGGCATAAGCCGCATTTAAACAGTTTAAATGCCGGATGACTTGGATGGTCAGATCCAGGTTCATCCCGATTGAAGGCGGTGGGGACCCGGGGCGCTGGCACAGAAAATCAAGCTTTCGACGATCGCGGACGCGTTGGGCGTCTCGACCGCAACCGTCTCGCTGGCGTTGCGTGACAGTCCGCTGGTGGCCGGATCGACGCGCGACCGCATCAAGGAACATGCGCGCGAGATCGGCTATATCTACAATCGCCGGGCAGCCAGCCTGCGCACGTCGCGTTCGGGCATTGTCGGCGTCGTCGTCCACGACATCATGAACCCGTTCTACGCCGAGATCCTGCGTTCCATCGAGCATGAGCTGGACCGCTCGCGCCAGACCTTCATCCTGTCGAACCATTACGACCAACTGGACAAGCAGCGCACCTTTATCGACACGCTTTTGCAGCTTGGCGCCGATGGCGTGATCATGTCGCCGGCCATCGATACGCCGGCTTCCGACATACTGATGGCCGAGGAAAACGGCTTGCCTGCGGTGCTGATCGCCCGCGATGTCGAGGGCGCCCACGTGCCGGTGTTCCGCGGCGACGATGCCTATGGCACGGCACTTGCCACCAACCACCTCATCTCCCTCGGCCACAAGCGCATTGCCATGGTCGGCGGCACCGACCAGACCTCGACCGGTCGCGACCGCTATCAGGGCTACGTCCATGCGATGGAGGAAGCCGGCCTCGAGGTGAAGCCTTCCTGGCGCATCGCCGGTCCACGCACCAAGCAGGGTGGATTCGAGGCGGCAAATCAGCTGTTGGCGCTGAAGGACAAGCCCACGGCTGCCTGCTGCTGGAACGACCTCGTCGCCATCGGCCTGATGAACGGCATCGCGCGCGCCGGTTTATTGCCGGGTCACGACATTTCCGTCACCGGCTACGATGATCTGGAAGAGGCGGCTATTGCAACGCCAGCCTTGACCACGGTGTGGAACGGCCAGCGCGAGGTCGGTCGCCGTGCCGCAAGCGCGCTTCTAGACAAGCTGAACGGCCAGCCGGTGCATCTGTCGCAAGACCTCATCAAGCCGGAATTGCATGTGCGCCAGTCAACCGGACGGCCTGTGGAACGTTCATGACCGGTGCCGCATCGCCTGCGCCCGTCACCATACTGGTGCCGGGAACCCTGCACGACCGTGCCATAAGCCGCATTGCTGAGGGCTTCAGGCTGCTTGAAATCGAGACGCCCGATGTCTCGCTTGTCGATCGGGCTGACATCGCGGCGGTGCGTGGCATCGCCACTTTCGGCGAGATCGACGCGGCCTTCATCGACGCGTTTCCGAAACTGGAGATCATCGCCAAGATCGGCGTCGGCTACGACTCGGTCGATTTCGGCCATGCTGCCAAGCGCGGCGTGATGGTCACCAACACGCCGGATGTGCTGACCGAGGAAGTCGCGGACTCGACCGTCGGCATCCTCATTTCCGTGGTGCGCGAATTGCCGAAGGCCGAAGCTTGGCTGCGGGCCGGAAAATGGGCGTCGCAGGGTCCGATCCCGGTCAGCCCGCTGACGCTGCGCCAGCGCAGCATCGGCATTTTCGGCATGGGTCGGATCGGGCTGGCAATTGCAAAACGGCTGGAAGGGTTCGGCCTGCCGATCGCCTACCACAATCGTCGCCCGGTCGAGGGCGTTGCCTATGAATATTATCCTTCGCTGAAGGCGCTTGCCGAGGCGGTGGACACGCTGATCTGCATCGCGCCGGGCGGCCCCTCGACGGAAAAGGCGGTAAACGCCGAAATCTTCGCTGCACTTGGACCGAACGGCGTTTTCGTCAACACCGGGCGCGGCAGCACGGTTGACGAGGATGCGCTGGCAAAGGCATTGGCCGATGGCACCATCGCTGCCGCCGGCATCGATGTCTTCGCCAATGAGCCAAATGTGCCGCAGGCTTTGCTCGACGCGCCCAACACAATGCTGTTGCCGCATGTGGCGTCGGGGTCGGCCCACACCCGCCAGGCCATGGCCGATTTGTGCGTGGACAATCTGGTAGCGTGGTTTTCGACCGGCAAGCCGCTGACGCCGGTGCCGGAGACAGCAACGGTCACTCCAAAGAGACACATCGGAAGCGCTTCAAATTCTATGTAAGTCTACAATCCAAATATAATTTGCAGACTGTATCTTTTGCCGAAGACCGGGCAAAGTAGCAGGCTAAAGAATTGGAAATATTTATTCTGATCGGCTTAATTGCCGTCGCGTCTATTTCAATTTTCTGGGTTCTGGGTCGGCCCCTCATGGCTAGTCGGCTGTACGGGAAGCCAGCCTTGACCGTTGTCCGCAACTACGGACTTGGCGACTCCGCTAGCCAATTGCGCCACGTCATGGCAGCGACCTTTTACAAGAAGAAGGTCATGAGCAAGGCCGAATATCGCATCTTCAAGATAGTTGAGACGGAGATTGCAGCCGCCAAGAAAGGCTATCGTGTCCTATCGCAAACCAGTCTGGGCGAAATAATTGGTTCTGAGGACAAGAAGGCCTTTTACTCAGTCAACAGCAAGCGCGTGGATGTTCTGGTGATCGGACCTTATGGCGATCCTCTCGCGGCCATTGAATATCAAGGTCAGGGGCACCACCAAGGTACTTCTGCTGCGCGCGATGCAATAAAGCGAGAGGCGTTGCGCCGCGCTGGCATTCACTACGTCGAAATCCTGCATGACCATTCTGACGATGAAGTTACCCAACTCGTTAGGCGGGTACTTTAACGTTATCCCGAGACGCTAGATTTCTTACTCCGCTGCGGCGCGGGTGCCTGCTCGGGCTGCTGCGTGAAGACGTGCTGCATCGCCGAACGCCTTGAACACCTGTTGCGACACGCTGTCGGACTTCACCCAATATTCCGGGTGCCACTGAACACCGACGGCGAAGGCGCGTGAATCCTTGACCGAGACCGCCTCGACGGTGCCGTCTTCGGCAACCGCCTCGATCTGCAGCTTCGGTCCAAGCCGGTCCACGGCCTGCCGATGCACGGAGTTCACGGCGATCTCGCCTGCGCCGAACACGCCGGCAAGGCAGCTTCCCGGCTTGATCGACACTTTCTGGCGGATGGCAAAGCGTTCGTCCTGGTTGTCGCTGACCGGAGCGCGGTGGTCGAGCGCACCGTCCCGTTCCTGGATTTCGGTCGCCAGCGACCCGCCAAGCGCAACGTTCATCTCCTGGATGCCACGGCAGATCGCAAGCAACGGCACGCCGCGCTCTATTGCCTTGCGAATCAGGGGCAGTGTGGTCGAGTCTCGCGCCTGATCGTAAGGGCCGTTGGCTTCGCTTGCATCGCCACCGTAGAGCGATGGATGCACGTTCGACTTCGAGCCGGTCAGCATCACCCCATCGACCGATGAGAGAAGTTCATCGAGATCGAGCCGGTCGCCGAAGGACGGCACCAGCACCGGTAAAACGCCGGCGCCGGTGATCGCCGCCTCGAGATATTGCTGCGGCGCGGCATGCCAGGTGTAGTTCTCGAACTGCTTGACGTCAGTGGAGACGGCGACGAGCGGCTGAAGCATTTTTCGGTGATCCGTTGGCGACCTGCGATCTGGGTCCTGACCCTAGCTGCATTCAAGATAGGCAATATGAAGGCGTTTTGCCACGACAAGTTCGCCTTGGCCATTGCGCCAGCCAAAGATCGTTCGACTATAGTTGCAAGCTTTTTGATGCCTTAAGAGAAGCTGCAACCATATTGGCTGTGCTATCGTCCGGCCGCTGGACTAGAGAGGTCCCGCGTGTATTGTCTCATTGCACCGGTTGCCGATAGCGAAACGAATTCACGGTGATCGGACCATAAGTTCCTATTGCGGAAAGGGAGGAAGTTGATGGATCGTCGTTCATTCATTCGGAAGGCCGGTACGGCCGGCGCAGGGGCTGCGGCCGCTGCCGCAACGCTTGCCACGCCGGCAATCGCCCAGTCCAATCCCAAGATTACATGGCGGTTGACGTCATCCTTCCCGAAGTCGCTCGACACGATCTACGGTGGCGCCGAAGTCTTCTCGAAGATGCTTTCGGAAGCGACCGACGGCAATTTTACCGTTCAGGTGTTTGCGGCCGGCGAAATCGTGCCCGGTCTTCAGGCTGCCGATGCCACGACCGCCGGTACGGTCGAAGCCTGCCACACGGTTGGCTACTATTACTGGGGCAAGGACCCCGCATGGGCGCTCGGCTCTGCCGTGCCGTTCGCGCTTAACGCACGCGGCATGAACGCTTGGCACTACCACGGCGGCGGCATCGACCTTTACAACGAATTCCTTGGCAAGCAGGGGCTGGTCGGGTTCCCCGGCGGCAACACCGGCACCCAGATGGGCGGCTGGTTCCGCAAGGAAATCAACACGCTGGCCGATCTTTCCGGCCTCAAGATGCGCATCGGCGGCTTCGCCGGCAAGGTGGTGGAGAAGCTCGGCGTGGTGCCGCAGCAGCTCGCCGGCGGCGACATCTATCCGGCGCTGGAAAAGGGCACGATCGACGCGGCCGAATGGGTCGGTCCCTATGATGATGAAAAGCTCGGCTTCCAGAAGGTCGCGCCTTACTACTACTATCCGGGCTGGTGGGAAGGTGGCCCGACCGTCCATCTCATGTTCAACAAGGCCAAGTACGAGGAGCTGTCGCCGGCTTACAAGTCTCTGGTCCGCACGGCTGCGCAGGCCGCCGACGCGAACATGCTGCAGAAGTACGACTACCTGAACCCGACCGCGGTGAAGTCGCTCGTTGCCAACGGCGCCCAGCTCCGTCCGTTCAGCCAGGAAATCCTGTCGGCCTGTTTCGACAAGGCAAACGAAGTGTATGCCGAGATGATGGCCTCGAACGAGGGCTTCAAGAAGATCTGGGATTCGATCACGGCGTTCCGCAAGGAGCACTATCTGTGGGCGCAGATCGCAGAATACAACTTCGACACCTTCATGATGATCCAGCAGCGCGCAAACAAGCTGTAAGCTGGCCATCGGACCGCGCGCCTTCGGGCGCGTGGGATGCCTTTAATAAAAAACCCCGGAGTTTAGGCTCCGGGGTTTTTCTTTGGCTTTTTGCCGGCCGTCAGTTGAAACTCGGTGGCTGGCTGAGATTTGGCATCGCCGGAGCGGGATTTGCCGGGGCGCTGCCGTCTGCGGGCGGGCTGCCGAGTGGCGGCAGGCCAAGGCCGGGCAGTTCGGGCACCTTGATCTCGATGGTTGATGGATCGACCACCTTGCCCTTGTAGTGCATGACCATCTGCGGGAACAGGATCGTAAGCCCGATCATGATGACCTGGATGACCACGAACGGCACAGCGCCCCAATAAATCTGCCCGGTCGTCACCGGCGCGATCTGCTTGCCGGTGATGCGGTCGAGATAGGGCACGCGCGCCGCCACCGAACGCAGGTAGAACAGCGCGAAGCCGAACGGCGGATGCATGAAGCTCGTCTGCATGTTGATGCCGAGCAGCACGCCGAACCAGATCAGGTCGATGCCGAGCTTGTCGGCTGCCGGGGCCAGCAGCGGCACCACGATGAAGGCCAGCTCGAAGAAGTCGAGGAAGAACGCCAGGAAGAAAACCAGGACGTTCACCACGATCAGGAAGCCGACTTCGCCGCCCGGCATCGAGACCAGAAGGTGTTCGACCCACAGATGGCCGTTGACGCCATAGAAGGTGAGCGAAAACACGCGAGCGCCGATGAGGATGAACAAGACGAACGAGGAAAGTCGGGTGGTTGACGCCAGCGCTTGCTTGATGACCTCGAGCGTAAGCCGCTTCTTGGCTGCGGCCATGATCAGTGCGCCGACCGCGCCCATGGCGCCGCCTTCCGTCGGCGTGGCAATGCCGAGGAATATGGTGCCGAGCACGAGGAAAATCAGCGCCAATGGCGGGATCAGCACGATGATGACCTGCTGGGCGAGCCTCGACATCATGTTGATGTTCATCGCCCGGTCTGCAATCGCCACGACATAGATGAAGATAATGCCCACCGTCGCGCCGAGGATGTCGGCGTTGGAGCCGTGGGTAGGCGAGAGGTAGACGTGCGCGCCATAGGCGACGGCTGCCGCAACCGCGAGAGCCACCGCCAGCGAAATGACGCCATGTCCAAGCGTCCGCGCTTCCATCGGCAGTGCCGGCATCGAATTCGGCCGGATGATCGACATCAGCAGGACGTAGCCCATGTAGAGGCTGGTCAGGACGAGGCCTGGAATGATGGCGCCCGCATACATGTCGCCGACGGAGCGGCCGAGCTGGTCAGCCAGAACGATCAGCACCAGCGAAGGCGGAATGATCTGCGCCAGCGTGCCGGAGGCAGCGATGACGCCGCTGGCCATGCGCCTGTCGTAGCCGTAGCGCAGCATGATCGGCAGCGAAATCAGCCCCATGGCGATGACCGAGGCGGCAACGACGCCTGTGGTGGCCGCAAGCAGCGCGCCCACGAAGATCACCGCATAGGCAAGGCCGCCACGGATTGGTCCGAACAACTGGCCGATGGTGTCAAGCAGGTCTTCGGCCATGCCCGATCGTTCGAGCACGATGCCCATGAAGGTGAAGAACGGGATGGCGAGCAGCGTGTCGTTCGACATGACGCCCCAGAACCGTTCGGGCAACGCGTAGAGAAGCGGCCATGACAGGTTGATGCTGCCGCCTGAAAAGGGGGCAAGCTCGACGCCGATGAGGAAGAACAGAAGGCCGTTGGCGGCGAGCGAAAACGCCACCGGGTAACCCAGCAGCATGAAGATGATGAGCGAGAAGAACATGATCGGCGCCATGTTCTGGGCGATGAACTCGATCATGAGCGGGCCTCTTCAACCAGGGCATCCGCTTCGAGCTTCGCCTGTTCGTGGCTCGATATGAACGGTGTCGGATCGTCCATCTTGCCGGACATCACCGCGATTTTCTTGATGATTTCGGAAACGCCCTGGAAGCCGAGTTGCAGGAAGCCGATCAGCAACAGCGCCTTGGCAGGCCAGATGATCAGGCCGCCTGAATTGGTCGACATCTCTCCACTGTTAAAGGACAGGCTCACATAGGGAATGAAATAGAAGATCATCAAAAGCACGAACGGCATCAGGAAAAATACATGGCCGAACAGGTCGATCCAGTGCTGCACGCGCCGCGAGAACATGCCGTAGATGATATCGATGCGAATGTGCTCGTTCTGCTTCAGCGTGTAGGCGGCGGCGAGCAGGAAGGCTGCACCGAACAGGTACCATTGCAGTTCAAGCCAGGCGTTGGAGGATGTGTTGAAGGTTTTGCGGATAATCGCATTGCCGGCGCTGACCAGGATCGAGATCAGGATCGCCCACGATATCCATTTGCCGATGAACTCGTTGATGCGGTCGATAAGGCTTGAAATCGCAAGCAGAACTGTCATGTCGCGGTCGCGCGTCCGTGTCCAGATCGCGGCTATGAGCACGAGCAGCAAGATGCCGAGCATGACTTGCCCGGTCGGCGAACGCCAAACGGCGTCGAGCAGGTTCATCGGAATTCCTCCCTTGGGCAGCTTCCCGTATTCCGTTCCGGCGCATTGCGCTTCTTGTTGGACCAACGGTATGCAGGATGCTGGATTGACCCGTCAACTCGGCAGTGTTGCTTTTTGAACGGGCGGGAAAACCGGAAAAGCCGGGAAAACCCGGCTTTTGTGTTTGAATTCAACGAAAGTCTGACAGATCAGGCTGCTTTGACGCCGTCGCGTCCGGCCCCTATCAGCACCAGCATGGCGGCAAGCATGGCCAGCATCCAGGCGTCGCGCCATTCGACCGGGAAGTAGCCTGCCCACAGCGACTCGGCCAGCCCGTAAGCGGCTGCGCCAAGCGCTGCCCTCGACGGCGAAAGGTAGCCCCCGACGGCGGTCACGAACAGGATCTTGAGGCCGTAGATGAGCCCCGCGCCAAAACCGATGTTGCCGTAGAACAGGCCTGCCATGATGCCGGCTACGCCTGCGCAAAGTCCGCCCGCAACTATCGCAGTGCGGTTGATTTTGCCGGTGTCGATGCCACAAAGCGAGGCAGCTTTGGGATCATCGCAAACCGCCCGCCAAGCCCTGCCGAAGTTCGAGCGGGCAAGTGCGATGCCGCCGAGGGCGAGCACCGCACATCCAACGGCGCAATTGATCAATTGGATCAGGGTCATCGTCGCTTCAAAGCCGGCTGTGCGGGCAAACACGACCGGTATCGCCAACATGGGCGGCAGCCAGAAGTCATGCGTATCGGCCGCGATCCGGCTGAATTCGGTCAATGCGATCAGCACGCCGAGCGTGGCCGTAACGATGGCGTTGGGCGAGGCGGCGGCCAGTGGGCGCAAGACACGGCCAGCCAATATGGCACTGATCAGCGCCGTGTAGGCAAGCGCCACGACGATGCCGAGCGCAACTGTTGCCGGCAGTGTCAGCCACAAGACGTTCCAGCCGAACACCGCAACCAGGATCATCGTCTGGCCGCCGAAGGCAAACAACCCGCCATAGGCGAGGTTGGTCCGCTTCAAGGTGCCGTTGGTCAGCGCGTAGCCGAAGGCCAGCAAGGCGTAGAGCGCACCGGAATGCAGCCCGTTCAACGCCTGCTGGAACAGATAGATCATGGAAATGCGTCCGCGCCGGGCATCCTGGGGCGCATTCTTGCGTTCGGAATATAACTTGTCAAATACGTTTTACTGGTTAGTTTAGCTTGCATGACGGTTTCGTGGATCAAACATCGTTTTGCCGGCGGCGTCCTCGCGCTCGATACCGCCAACACGGTGGTGTTGCGCGGTCATGCCGGCAAGACATTCGACCGCTTTGACGATGCCGACGAGATCGCGCGCTTTGCGGATGCCGCCAGCATCTTCAGGGCGGTGGAACTCGGCGACAGGAAGTTGGAGGCTCCCAATCCCCGCCAGATCGCCTCGCAAGTTCTGGCAATCCGCGAGGCGACCGACGGGCTGTTCCGGAGCGCGGTATCGACCGGTGGCATGGCGGCGGACATTATCTCGGCGCTTCTGACTGCCTGCGCGGCTGGACTGCACGGCAAGCGGGAGCAGGTCGGTCAGCCGGGGAGGCCATTTGGCGACCCATCGACCCCGATTGCCTTCGAGGCGGCGCTGGCCGTTTCCGCGCTCTCGTTGCTGGGCGGCGACAGCCTTGCAAGGATGCGGATTTGTCCGAACTGCAACTGGCTCTTTCTCGACAAGAGCCGCAATTCCAGCCGGCTGTGGTGCGACATGGCCGTCTGCGGTAACCGCCGCAAGGCGAGCCGCCATTATCATCGCAGGGCTGCGGCAAAGGATGCCGGAGACAAGAAGGAGGCAGGCAATGCCTAGCCGGATCATACGCGTCACGCTCATTGCGGCAGCCCTCACCGCTGCTGTCAGTCTTAGTGCCTGCCGAGATACCGCCAAGGATGCGCTGTTCGAGATTTCGGGAAGGCTCGTCGTGTTCAACTACCGGGAAGCGACACTGAGGTATCTTGTGACGCTGAAGCCGCTTCGGCCGATCGGCGAGGGGCAGGTGGCGGTGACGACGATGGACAATCCGGCCGGCGGCGTGCCGCTGGTGTTCAGCCAGAAGCTTTTCCCGAGCCAGGCCAAGGTGACAGTTGAAAGCCCGCCGCTCGAGTGCGTCGTCAAGGACAAGGCTTACAAGGTAGCCATCCGCATCGAAGATGCTGATGGCAGCCTTCTGCAACAGATCGACACCACCATGGTTTCGGCGCAGGATCAGGACATGTTGCCCGACCGCAAGCTGGTCGTCGGTCCGGGATACGAGCCAAATCCGGAGCTTGCCGGCCACCCCGACGGCAAACTTCCGGGCGGGCGCGGCGTTACCTGTCCGGCCGCAAGTTGATGGCACGTGCGGCTGCGGTCACTGGCATGTGTATTGATTTCGTTTGACCTCTTGGGTTTGGACAGAAAGACTGGTTCATCTGTTCTCGACGTTGGCCAGCTTATCGTGGCCTCCGCAGAGGTGAAACCTGATGACGTTGCATGCCGTCGCGCTCGACGACAAATTCGACCTGTCCAAGGAGCGCGTCTTTCTCTCAGGCGCGCAGGCCGTGGTGCGCATGCTGCTCATGCAGCGCGAGCGCGACCGGTTGGCCGGCCTCAACACGGCGGGCTTCATTTCGGGTTATCGCGGCTCGCCCCTTGGTGGCCTCGACCAGCAATTGTGGAAGGCGAAAAGCCAGCTTGCCGGCTCGGATATCGTTTTCCAGCCGGGCCTTAACGAGGAACTGGCCGCGACCGCCTGCTGGGGCACTCAGCAGGCGGAACTGTTGGGCGAAGGCCGCTTCGACGGCGTCTTTTCCGTCTGGTACGGCAAGGGGCCGGGCGTCGACCGCACAGGCGACGTGTTCCGCCACGCCAACCTTGCAGGCACCTCGAAGAATGGCGGCGTGCTTGCCCTGATGGGCGACGACCACATGGCGGAATCGTCCACCAACGCGCACGCCACCGAATTCGCCTTTGTCGATGCGATGATCCCGGTATTCAACCCGGCCGGCGTGCAGGAATTGATCGACTACGGTCTCTACGGTTTTGCCCTGTCGCGCTTTGCCGGCACATGGGCCGCCATCAAATGCGTCAAGGACAACATCGAATCGACCGCATCGGTCGATGCTTCGCTTGGGCATCTCGATATCGTCATTCCGGAATTCGACATGCCGCCCGGCGGCCTCGGCATCCGCCACGAGATCAACATGCTCGGGCAGGAAGAGCGCCTGTTCGAACACAAGCGCGCGGCTGCTGCTGCCTTCATCCGTGCCAACAGGCTGAACCGCATCGTCTATTCCGGTGGGCGCAAGCCGAAGCTCGGCATCGTCACCGTTGGCAAGAGCTATCTCGATGTGCGCCAGGCGCTGGAAGACATCGGCATTGATGAGGCCGCCGCCAATCGCATCGGCATACGCCTGTTCAAGGTCGGCTGCCCGTGGCCGCTCGATTTCGAGCATGTCGCGGAATTTGCGCGCGGCCTCGATACGATCATCGTCGTCGAGGAGAAGCGCTCGCTGATCGAGGTGCAACTACGCGAAAACCTCTATGGCAGCGCCATCCAGCCGAAAATCGTCGGCAAGAAGGACGAGCGCGGCGACTGGCTGTTTCCGGCCAAGGGCGCGCTCGACCCCAACGACATCGCCATTGCGCTTGGCGAGCGCATTCTGAAGACCGTCGGCCACTCGGACGAGATTGCCGCGCGCGTCGCCAATTTGCGCCAGTTCCAGGCCATGCTGGCGGACACCAAGGATGTCGGCTCGCGCACGCCTTACTTCTGCTCCGGCTGCCCGCACAATTCCTCGACCAAGGTTCCGGAAGGCTCGCTTGCCGCCGCCGGCATCGGCTGTCATTTCATGGCGCTGTGGATGGACCGCTCGACGGTCGGCTTCACGCAGATGGGCGGCGAGGGCGCTCAATGGGTAGGGCAGGCACCGTTCTCGACGCGAGACCACATCTTCCAGAACCTCGGCGACGGCACCTACAACCATTCCGGTGCGCTGGCGATCCGCTTTGCCCGCTCGAGCGGCGTCAACATCACCTACAAGATCCTTTACAACGACGCCGTGGCGATGACCGGCGGCCAGCCGCATGACGGTGGCCTGACGGTCGATGCCATAGCCCGTCAGGTGCGGGCCGAAGGGGTGGACCGCATCGCCGTGGTCACTGACGAGCCGGACAAATATGCCGGCCGCGCCGAATTTCCTTCAGGCGTAACCATCTATCCTCGCGAGGAACTGGACCGGGTCCAGCGCGATCTGCGCGAGGTGAAGGGCGTTTCCGTCCTGCTCTACGACCAGACCTGCGCGGCGGAAAAGCGTCGCCGCCGCAAGCGCGGTGCGTTTCCCGATCCAGACAAGCGCATCTTCATCAACGAACTGGTCTGCGAAGGCTGCGGCGATTGCGGTGTCGCGTCGAACTGTGTGTCCGTGCAGCCGGTCGAGACCGAGTTCGGACGCAAGCGCCGCATCGACCAATCGTCCTGCAACAAGGATTTCTCCTGCGTTGACGGGTTTTGCCCGTCCTTCGTCACCGTTCACGGTGCCAAGATCAGGAAAGCTGCGGGTCTCGCCGGGTCTGCAGATCCGCTGGCCGGCGTGCCTGAACCTGCGCCCTACAGTCTGGACCGCGACGGTTGGGCGGCGGTCATCGACGGCGTCGGCGGCACGGGCGTCGTCACCATCGGCGCGATTTTGGGCATGGCTGCGCATCTGGAGGGCAAGGGATGCGGCATGATCGACATGGCCGGACTTGCCCAGAAGGGCGGCGCGGTTTTCACCCATGTCCGCATCGCGTCCCGGCCGGAAGATATCCATGCCATCCGCGTTTCTGCCGGCAAGGCAGACCTCGTGCTTGGCTGTGATCTCGTTGTATCGGGTGCCAAGAAAGTGCTGGCCTCGGTTCGCGAGGGGCATACGCTTTTTCTCGCCAACACTGCCGAGATCATGCCAGGCGACTTTACGCGATCGGCGGATTTTTCGTTGCCGGTCGAGCGTATCAAGAAGGCCATCCGGTCGGCAGCCGGCGACGACATGGCGCATTTCGTTGACGCGACACATACCGCGACGGTGCTGTTCGGCAATTCTCTTGGGGCCAACATGTTCATGCTCGGCTTTGCCCTGCAGCTTGGCGGCTTGCCGCTATCTGCGGAAGCGGTCGAAAAGGCGATCGAGTTGAACGGTGAGGCTGTCGCGATGAACATCGCCGCATTCCGCTGGGCGCGCAGGGCAGCTCACCAGCCGGCATTCGTGCGCGAACTTGTGGAAGGCAAGAGCGAAGCACGGTCGCAAAAGCCGCTCGCCCAGACGCTGGATGAAGTGATCGCGCGTCGCGCGGAGTTCCTTGCCGCTTACCAGAACGCCGCCTACGCCAAGCGTTACACGGACAGGATCGCCTCCGTTCGTGCCGCCGAGGCGAAGGCTGCGCCCGGTTCAACTGTGGTAACGGAAGCGGTCGCCCGCAACCTGTTCAAGCTGATGGCCGTCAAGGATGAGTATGAGGTCGCGCGCCTTTACACCGATGGTTCGTTCACCCGCGAACTTTCTCGCCAATTCGGCAGCTACGACAGGTTGGAGTTCCATCTTGGCCCGCCGATCCTCGGCAGGCGCGACGCGAATGGACGTCCGCGAAAATCCAGTTTCGGTCCCTGGATGATGACCGGGTTCCGAATTTTGGCGACACTGAAGGGTCTGCGCGGCACGGCATTCGACCTGTTCGGCTACACGGCCGAGCGGCGGCTGGAGCGGCGGTTGCTGGCGGATTACGAGCGGGACATCGACCTTATCGCAGGC
This sequence comes from Mesorhizobium sp. FG116, assembly GCF_057809835.1. NCBI lineage: Bacteria > Pseudomonadati > Pseudomonadota > Alphaproteobacteria > Hyphomicrobiales > Phyllobacteriaceae > Mesorhizobium > Mesorhizobium sp. FG116. The sequence goes on along the minus strand of NZ_JBMDKS010000010.1, from coordinate 62,105 downwards.
CGTCTCGCCCCGGATCGCCTTGAGGCTGCTGCCGCACTTGCATCGGTCCCGGTTCTCATCCGCGGCTATGGCCACGTCAAACACGCGTCGATTAAAAGGGCCGAAGGCGAACGCTCCAGGCTTCTGGAAAGGCTCGAAGGGAAGGTTGCAGAGCCGCAACTACAGGCTGCTGAATGATCGATACCTCTTGTTTACCTGAAGCGAAGAATGTCGAATTTTCCTGTGTTTCATGCGTTTCAGCTACCCGTAAAGGTCGTGTCTCTAAAGGTTTTTTAAGGCGAAACATGGCATGTCTGCGTTTCGTGCGACGGCGCAGGCCATGAACGTAGATAAACCTGACGACATAACTGAGGACGTATACGTAGGCTTCGTGCGCTCGCTGTTTGAAAACGCGAGCCTGCTTTTCGTTGCCGCGTTTTCTCAGGCTGTTATCGGCACCCTGGTCTACTGGAAGTCGTCCGCTCCCATCTACATCGTTCTCACCATCCTGATGGTGGTGGTGACGCTTGGCAGATATTACGCCATCCAGCGGGTGAAGCGCGAAACCATCGTCACCTACCAATCGGCGCTGGAATGGGAGAGATATTATCTCATCGCGGGCACCATTCACGGATCGGTGGTCGGGTTCTTCGCGTTTACGTGCCTTTACATCGCGCCTGATCTTTTCGGCGAAGTTGCCGCGATCTCCATGGTCCTGGCGAGCGCCATCACGATCGCCGGCCGAAACTTCGGCTCGCGCAAGATGGTCGTCATCCTGACCGTCTCGGTCATCGCGCCGATTGCGCTTGGCCTGATGCTGAAAGGCGACTTCTACAATTTCATCCTCGGCCTGTTCATCGTCCCCTTTATTTTCACCATCAACACCATGGCGCGCATCGTGCGCACGGTGCTTTTCACCGCGATCAGCGAAGAGAAGAAGGCGACGCGACTGGCCCAGCGCTTCAATCGCGCGCTCAACACCATGTCGCATGGCCTCATCATGCTGGCTCCAGATGGACGCGTTGTGGTTGCCAATGCCGAAGCCGCGCACCTGATGTCGTTGAAATCCCAGGACCAGTTGCTGGGCCGTTCGGTCCACTCGCTGCTCATGCGCGGCGTAGCGGGCGGTATGCTGACGGCAAAGGACTGCCAGTATGTCGAAGCGCAACTGACGAGGGCTTTGCGCGAAGGCCGGGACCGCAAGGTCCTTGTCGGCTTTTCCAACGGACAGCACTACGAGTTTTCCGCCCGCGAAGGCAGCCAGGAACTCGGCGTCATCACCTTTGAAGACGTCACCGCGCGTGTGGAAGCTGAAGAGCGCATCCGCTTCATGGCGCGCTATGACAGCCTCACCGGGCTGATCAACCGGGCTTATTTCCACGAATTGGTCGAAGAGTGCATGTCGTCGGGCAACCGCGACCGCTTCTGCGCGCTTGCCGCGATCGACCTCGACGATTTCAAGAGCGTCAACGATACACTCGGCCACCCTGTCGGCGACGGATTGATCTATGCCGTTGCCGAACGGCTGACATCCTTCTCGGCGCCGGGCGTCAAGGTCAGCCGCTTTGGCGGCGATGAATTCATGATCTTCTTTGATCGCGTCGAAAGCGAAGGCGATCTCGGCCGCATTCTGGACGACATCTTCGCCGGCCTGCAGGGCGAGGTGGATGTCGCCGGCCATGTCTTGCGCATTCAGGCCAGCGCCGGTGCTGTCATGGCGCGCGTGGAGCACAGCGACGTGGACGAGATGATCGTCAAGGCCGACCTTGCGCTCTACAAGGCCAAGGAACTTGGCAAGAACGGCTGGCGCATGTTCGAGTCTTCGATGGACGCGGCCTTCCGCAACCGCCAGATGATGAAGGCCGACCTGCGCAGCGCCGTCGAAGCCAACAGCCTGCGCGTCGTTTACCAGCCGATCGTCTCCATGACGACCATGCGCATCGCCGGGTGCGAAGCGCTCTGCCGCTGGGACCATCCCGAACTCGGGCCGATTTCACCCAGCGTGTTCATTCCGCTGGCCGAGGAAATGGGCATCATTTCCGACATCAGCACCTTCGTTCTCAACGCGGCTTGCGCCGAATGCGCAAAGTGGCCGGAAAACACCAACGTCTCGGTCAACCTGTCGGCACGCGACTTCCGCAACCGCAACGTCATCCAGAAGGTGCGCGACGCGCTTGCCAGTACCGGTCTCGCTCCCGAGCGGCTGGAGGTGGAAGTCACCGAAACCGCGCTGCTTGACGACAAGTCCGCCACGCGCGAACTCATCCAGGAGTTGAAGGGCCTTGGCGTGCGCATTGCGCTGGACGATTTCGGCACCGGCTATTCCAGCCTGAGCTACCTGCACAAGCTGCCGCTCGACAAGGTCAAGATCGACCGCTCGTTCCTCGTCGACCTGACCTCCCAGTCGAACTCGCTGGTTCTGCTGAAGGGTATCGTTGACCTGACCCGCACGCTTGGCCTGACCATCACCATCGAAGGGGTCGAGAACTTCGAACAGTTGAAGGTCCTGATGCAGTCCATCCGCCCGGATCTCGTGCAAGGGTTCCTGTTCGGCTCCGCACTGACGGCGGCTGGTATCGAGACCATGTCGACGACCGTGTGGCCCTTCGCCCGCGAACTGCGTTCCGGAAGCCAGCGCGCAATCAACTGACCCGTTCCCGGAGCGTGATGCCGGGCGTGTGACCCGTCTGGCGGCAATCTCCTGGTTTGCGCCTGATAATCATAGCAATCGCGCCGGCGATCAAAGGTCCAGCCAAGAATCTGCGGCCTGTCATCCACCATTGCGCAGACTTCATTTTGATCTCGTCGTTGTCTACGGATCGCGGCGGATTATTAACCTTAATATAATGTAAATGACTTGGCGCTAATTTTTCCTTTTTACCAGACCCCGCGATCGGATAGCTTGAAAAGTGCGGCGGATAGAGAGGGAATGACATGTCGGTTGCGGCGACCGAGGGACTAGTGCGCGTTGGTGACGCGTATCCGGATCCCAAAAGAATATCTTCTTTTTCCAGAAACATATCCGATCTGCTCGAGCATATTGAATACAGAAGGTGTGAATCCGGAGAAGATCTCGAAGCGATCTACCGCCTTCGCTACAAGGCCTATCATCTCAACGGCTTTCTTCCCGAGAGCCGCGAACAGAAGATGTCGGATGACTTCGACGACACCTCGAACAGTTACAAGTTCGGCGTTTTCATCGACGACAATCTGGTTTGCACGGTTCGCATCCATCATCTGAGCCCGCAAGAGCCTTACGGGCCGGCCATGACGACTTTTGGCGACGTGCTCCAGCCTCGTCTGGATCGCGGCGAGAGCTTCATCAATCCCACGCTTCTTGCGGCGGACCCGGAACTTGTCGCCTCGTACAAGGCCTTGCCTTATGTCACGCTGCGGCTTGGCTTGCTGGCGAGCGTGCATTTTGACGCCACAGCATGCATCGGCGTGATCCGCGAGGAACATACGGCCTTCTATCGCCGGATTTTCGGAGCGGTGCAGGTGGGTGAACCTCGCCCCTATCCGCCCTTTACGGTGCCGGTCATGCTTTATGACGCCAATGTCGCGGCAAATCGCAACTGGATCCTGCGCCGCTTTCCGTTCTTCCATTCAACGGCAGCCGAGCGGCGCATGCTGTTTGCGAAGCCGCGCAAGGGCGAACTCGCACCTTTGACGATCCTGCCGACCGCGAAATATTTCTACGACGCGGCCTGAGCGCAAGTCTTACGGCGCGTTGCCCTTGTAGGTGACGCGCCAAAGCGTGCCGCTGCCGTCCTCGCTGACGATCAGGGAACCGTCCCGGGCCGCAGCCACCCCAACAGGCCGGCCCCACACCTCTTCGTCCGACACGACAAAGCCGGTCATGAAATCCTCGTATTCACCGGTCGGCTTTCCGTTTTCGAACATCAGCCGCACCACTTTGTAGCCGGTGCGGACGCCGCGGTTCCACGAACCGTGCAGGGTCACGAACGCGTCGCCCCTGAAGTCAGCCGGAAACTGGCTGCCTTCGTAGAAGGAAATGCCGAGCGGCGCCGAGTGCGCCTGGAACAGCACGTCCGGAACCGTCACATGGCTGGCGAGGTCGGGGCGGGCATTGGCATGGCGCGGGTCTTCATGACCGCCGATGTAGTACCAGGGCCAGCCATAGAAAGCGCCTTCCTTGACGCTCGTCGCATAGTCGAACGGGACGTTGTCGCCAAGGCCGTCGCGCTCGTTGACCGCACACCAGAGCGCACCGGTCTCGGGCTGCACGGTCATCCCGGAACAGTTGCGCAAGCCTGTCGCGGCGATGCGTTCATTGTCGCCGTCCGGATCGAAGGCGAGCACGGCGGCACGCTTTTCCTCATTGCCCCAAAGCGCCCCAAGCGGTTGCTGTTCGGCCCAGGCCTCGATGCCGCCAGCAGGTTGTTGGCCGATGCCTTCAGCGACATTGGACGCCGAGCCGACCGACACATAGAGCGTCTGGCCGTCAGGAGAGAAGGCAAGGTCGCGGGTCCAGTGCCCGCCGCCCGGCAGCCGCTTGACCATCACCTCCGCGTCGCCGGAAGCTTCGAGATCGCCGGCCTTGTAGGCAAAGCGCACCACATTGTTCGAATTGGCGACGTAGACCCATTCCGGCTTGTCGGCAGGATAGAATGCGATGCCGTAGGGTTGTCGCAGTCCACTTGCGAAGACCGCTTGCTCTAGGGGTTTGGCGCTGCCTTCGCCGAGGCGATAGACCCTGATCTGGTTGGCGCGTGAATCGGCGACGAAAATGTCTCCGTTCGGCGCGATCCGCACGGTGCGGGGATTGCGGATGCCCGAGGCAATCATTTCAGCGGAAAAACCCGCAGGCAATTGCGGGCCGGCTTCGGGCGGCATCGCTGCCCGGTCCGCGCCGTTGGATGCCGAGTCAGTGGCGTATGGAGCTTGCAGGTCGTCGGGAACGATGAGCCGCCGCACGCCGGGCTTGTCGCCCCGCCAGTCGCCGAATGCGGCTTCGCCCTTCAATAGGGTTGTGTTCTGCGCAAAAGCGGTTGTCGCTGCCAGCAAGAGGGGAAGGGTCAGTAGCGCAATCTGCTTCAATCCGTTGCTCCGTGGGTTGACCAAGGGCGCAACGTAGGAGGAGGACGGTCGTTCCGCATCACACGTCGATGTGAACGGAGTTGAACGTGGCTATGCGTCGTCGCCGCTGAATTCCTCATCGAGACGCTTTTCCAGTTCAACGAGATCGTCGGGCAAGGGCAGGCCCATGGCGCGCAGTTCCCTCAGTTTTTCGTGCAACTGCTCCTGCGTCTCGTAATTATCCTCGGGCTGGTTGACCATTTGCTCGAGCAGCAGGCTGATCCTGGCCTTGATTTCTTCCAGTGCCATTGATGCCTCCTTGGTGGCCCGCAGGACTGCACTCAGCGCAGCAAGCGCGTGATAAGCTGGGCTGTATAGTCAACCATCGGCACGATGCGGGCATAGTTGAGGCGCGTTGGACCGATCACGCCCAGTGCGCCCACCACGCGCGCATCCTTGTCGCGATAGGGCGCCACCACCAGCGACGATCCCGACAGCGAAAACAGCTTGTTTTCCGAGCCGATGAAGATGCGCACGCCCGGTCCCTGCTCGGCCATGTCGAGCAACTGGATCAGCCCGTCCTGGGTTTCCAGATCGTCGAACAGGTGCCGAAGCAGGTCGAGATCGGCTTGCGCCGTCACGTTCTCCAGAAGGTTGGCCCTGCCGCGCACGATCAGACGCGCCGGCAGCCCGGTTTCGGAACCAGCCCAGAGCGCAAGACCCTTTTCAACAAGATCCTGCGACAGCGTGTCGAGCGCCGCCCGCGTTTCCTCCTTGATCCGCGCGATCTCGGTGCGCACCTCGGCCAGGGTTCGGCCGCGGATATGGGCGTTGAGGAAGTTGGAGGCCTCATGCAATTGCGAGACGGTGACGCCGGCAGGCAGGTCGATGACGCGGTTTTCGACATCGCCGTTTTGCGAGACAAGGACGGTCAGCGCCTTGGTCGGCTCAAGCTGGATGAATTCGATATGTTTCAGCGCGGCTTCGTTCTTGGCTGCCAGCACCAGCCCCGCGCCGCGCGAAACCCCGGACAGCATCTGGCTTGCTTCCGTCAGCATGTGTTCCAGCGAGGATTCGGTGCCGGAAGCCTTGATCTGCGCCTCGATGCTGCGGCGCTCGTCGTCGGAAAGGTCGCCAAGTTCCATGAAGGCATCGACGAAGAAGCGCAGGCCAGCCTGCGTCGGCAGGCGGCCGGCCGAGATATGCGGCGCGTAGACAAGGCCGAGATGCTCGAGGTCGCTCATCACGTTGCGGATCGTCGCCGGCGACAGTGACGACGGCAGGATGCGCGACAGGCTGCGCGAACCAACCGGTTCGCCGTCCCTCAGATAGGATTCGACGATGCGCCGGAATATGTCGCGCGAGCGCATGTCCAGCGATTGGACTGCGGGCGAATGCAGGGTCGGATCGGCAATCGGTTTCGTCATCTGCGGTTTTCTGGCCGTGGCTTCCAAGTCAAGGATATAGACTTGGGTCGGCCAAGCGCAAGCCGGGGCGTTTTCCTTTGCGCCCCGCTTTGCATACGGCTACAAGCCCGCCAGGAATCCGGACAATTGCCAGAAAGAGGCCCGAATGCGCCCCTCCAAACGCCAGCCCGACGAAATGCGGGCCATCTCCTTCGAACGGGGCGTCTCCAAGCACGCCGAGGGCTCTTGCCTGGTCAAGTTCGGCGACACGCACGTGCTTTGCACCGCAAGCCTTGAAGAGAGGGTGCCCGGCTGGATGCGCAACACCGGCAAGGGCTGGGTGACGGCTGAATACGGCATGCTGCCGCGTTCGACCGGCGACCGCATGCGCCGCGAAGCCTCTGCCGGCAAGCAGGGTGGCCGCACGCTTGAAATCCAGCGCCTCATCGGCCGTTCGCTGCGCGCCGTCGTCGACATGCAGGCGCTCGGCGAACAACAGATCACCGTCGATTGCGACGTGCTGCAGGCCGATGGCGGCACCCGCACCGCCTCGATCACTGGCGGCTGGGTGGCTCTCTATGATTGCCTGCGCTGGATGGAAGCGCGCCAGATGGCAAGTGTGCAGCGGGTGCTGAAGGACCATGTCGCCGCCATCTCCTGCGGCATCCATGACGGCCAGCCGGTCATCGACCTGGATTATCTGGAAGATTCCTCGGCCGGCACCGACGCCAATTTCGTTATGACCGGCAAGGGCGGCATCGTCGAGATACAGGGCACGGCGGAAGGCGAGCCGTTCTCGGAAGCGCAGTTCACCGAGCTTATGGTGCTTGCCAAGAAGGGCATTGCGCGTCTCGTCAGCCTGCAGCAGATGGCGGTGGCCTAGGCGGCTTGCGATGACCCCATCCGCCATCCTCGAATCCGCACTCTACGTCACCGATCTCGACGCGGCGGAAAGCTTTTATGGCGGTATCCTTGGTCTGGAACGCATTGCCAAGGTCGGGGGCAGGCACGTCTTCTTTCGCTGCGGCTCGGGTGTGATTTTGCTGTTCAATGCAGAGGCGACGAAAATTCCGCCGCCGCCCGATGCCCGCCTGCCGGTGCCGCCGCATGGCACGGTCGGGCAGGGACATCTGTGTTTTGCCGCAAGCGCCGACGAGATCGAACGCTGGCGTGCGCGTCTGGTCGAACTGGGGGTGGAAATCGAGGCCGATTTTCACTGGCCAGCCGGTGGACGTTCAATCTATTTCCGTGACCCTTCCGGCAATTCGCTGGAATTCGCCGAACCGAAGATCTGGAATCTGTGATGCACAAACTGGATGGCCGCAGGATCGTCATTGCCAGCCACAACGCCGGCAAGCTGCGCGAATTCGCCGACCTCATGGGTCCGTTCGGCTTCGAAGCGAAATCCGCCAAGGAATACGGCCTGCCCGAACCCGACGAAACCGGCACGACTTTCGAGGAAAACGCCTACATCAAGGCTTTCGCGGCGGCCAAGGCCACCAATCTGCCGGCTCTTTCCGATGATTCCGGCCTGTGCGTAGATGCGCTCGATGGCGCGCCGGGCGTCTACACCGCCAACTGGGCCGAACTGCCGGATGGCAGCCGCGACTTCGCCATGGCCATGCAGCGCACGGAAGTGGCGATGCAGGAGGTCGGCGCCAGGGAACAAGCACAACGCACCGGCCGTTTCGTTGCCGTCATTTGCCTCGCCTTTCCCGATGGGCAGGCCGAATATTTCCGTGGCGAGGTCGAAGGCACGCTGGTGTGGCCGCCGCGCGGGGAACTCGGCTTTGGCTATGATCCGGTGTTCCTGCCAAACGGCTTCGACAAGACCTTCGGCGAGATGAAGGCCGAGGAAAAGCACGGTTGGAAACCGGGGCAGGCGACTGCCTTGTCGCATCGCGCCCGCGCCTTCCAGAAATTCGCGCAAGCGAGGTTGGACGTCGCCTGATCATGCAGTTGGATCGCTCACCCGGGTTCGGGGTCTACATTCATTGGCCGTTCTGCGCGGCCAAATGCCCTTACTGCGATTTCAACAGCCATGTCCGCCACCAGCCGGTGGATCAGGAGCGCTTTGCCAACGCCTTTGCCACCGAGCTTGCCACCATGCGCGCCCGCACAGGTCCGCGCGAGGTCACGTCCATCTTCATTGGCGGCGGTACGCCTTCGCTGATGAAGCCGGAAACCGTTGGCGCTGTTCTGGATGCGGTGGCGAAAAACTGGACGGTGCCCGCCGGCATCGAGGTGACGCTGGAAGCCAACCCGTCATCGGTCGAGGCCGAGCGTTTTCGCGGCTACCGCGCTGCCGGCATCAACCGCGTTTCCCTTGGCGTGCAGGCGCTGAACGATGCCGATTTGCGTTTTCTCGGCCGGTTGCACAATGTCGAGGAAGCCTTGCACGCCATCGGTCTCGCCCGCGAAATTTTCCCGCGCCTATCGTTCGACCTGATCTACGCTCGGCCAAACCAGACCCCGGAGGCGTGGGCGGCAGAACTTGAGCAGGCGATTAGGCACGCCGCCGACCACCTGTCGCTCTACCAGCTCACCATCGAGGACGGCACGCCTTTCTCAAAACTGCATGCGGCGCACAAGTTCGAGATCCCCGATCCCGACCATGCCGCCGACCTCTATGCCGTCACCCAGGAAATTACCGCCGCGCGCGGTCTGCCGGCCTATGAGATTTCCAACCATGCCCGCCCCGGAGCGGAGAGCCGCCACAACCTGACCTACTGGCGCTACGGCGAATATGTCGGCGTCGGCCCGGGCGCGCACGGGCGCTTTGTCGAAAATGGCACACGCATCGTCACCATTGCCGAGAAGATGCCGGAAAGCTGGGCCGATCTGGTCGAACGCAAGGGTCATGGCATCATCGACGGCGAGGTGCTGAGCCGGTCCGAAGAGGCCGACGAGTTCTTGCTGATGGGGCTTCGCCTCGTCGAAGGCATCGATCTGGCGCGCTACGAACGCCTTTCAGGTCGCGGCCTTTCCTCGTCGCGGCTATCGATCCTGCAGGATGAGGGACTGGTCGCCTCCATCGGCAATTCCCGCTTGCGCGCCACGCCATCCGGCATGATCGTGCTTGATGCACTGGTTGCCGATCTGGCGCGGTAACGCTCAGGCGTTGTGCTTGTTGCGGTGTTTGGCGTTGTGTTTCTCGGAGAACGCCTCAGCGGCACGAACTGGCTTGGCGTCGGCCTTGTTGCTGTTGGCGCCGTACTTGTTGCCTGCCGGGTGTAGCGGCGGGGCGTCGCTTCGGGCGCTCTTCGTTTCGATCCGCGACATGAAAACGTCGAAGCGGTTGGGCATCGGTCGATCAGCGCTCCATTGCTTTGCCGGTCTTGCCAGCGCGTTTGGCCTCAAGCCGCTGCTTGTATGCCGCCCGTAACTGCTTGAGATTGTTGATGCCGTTGGCGCCGGACAACTTGCGGTCCGAGGCAAAGCGCTTGCGCCCGGCATAGTAGGGCTCGAAAGCATCCTGGATTTTCAGACTGTCCATCGTGTCCTCCTCGAGAATCGATGTCTAAATCCATGGTCGCCGGTTTCGTTCCGCACTGTGGCAAAGACATGGCGGTGAGGATGGAAAGCTGTGGGTTTTGCAACGCGGGCCAAGCCGTGCCAAACAGGGGCCGGCGAGGGTTTGAAATGGCCGGCGAAACAAAAAAACACAGCTACCTGATCGGCTCGACCGAAGTCCCGGCCCGCCCGCTGCAGCCGGCGTTGTATCTCGTTGCCACGCCCATCGGCAATCTGGCCGACATCACCTTGCGCGCTCTGGAAACGCTCGCCGCCGCCGACATCGTCGCGTGTGAAGACACCCGCGTTTCCCGCGTCCTGCTTGAGCGCTACGGCATCCGGCGGCGCACCACCGCCTATCACGAACACAATGCCGCCGAGGCCGGTCCACGGCTGATCGAGGCGCTGGAGGCCGGCCAAAGCGTGGCGCTGATCTCCGATGCCGGCACGCCGCTTGTCTCCGATCCCGGTTACCGGCTGGTTGGCGAGGCGCTGGAGCGCGGCTTGCGCGTCGTGCCAATTCCGGGGCCTTCTGCGGCGCTGGCAGCCCTCACGGCGTCCGGCTTGCCGTCCGATGCCTTCCTGTTCGCAGGCTTCCTGCCGGTAAAGGCCGGCCAGAAACGCACCCGACTGGAAGAACTCCGTGCCGTGCCCGCGACCTTGATCTTCTTCGAATCGCCGCGTCGACTGGCCGAGACGCTTGCCGCGATGGCGGAAACGCTGGGCGACACGCGCAAGGCCGCCATCGGCCGCGAACTCACCAAGGCTTTCGAGGAAATGCGGCTTGGTTCGCTTCGTGAGCTTGCCGATCATTATGCTGCCGCCGACACGCCCAAGGGCGAAATCGTCATCTGCGTCGGTCCGCCTGATACTGAGGCCCAAGCGCCTGCCGACATTGACAGCCTGCTTCTGTCGCTTGCCGCCGAATTGCCGGCCTCCAAAGCCGCAGCCGAGGCGGCGAAGATGACGGGAACCAGCAAGCAGGACCTCTATCGCCGCCTGCTGGAACTGAAAGCGAATGCCTGACACCGGAACCGCCGGCCGTCGCAAGGCCTATCGGCGCGGTCATCACGGCGAATGGTTGGCGGCGCTCGCGCTGATGCTGAAGGGCTATCGCATTCTTGCCCGCCGCTACCGCACGAAACTGGGCGAGATCGACCTGATTGCCCGTCGCGGCGACCTGATCCTCATCGTCGAGGTAAAGGCGCGGCGTTCGCTGGTCGAAGCGATGGAGGCGATCGCGCGTGAATCCGAACGCCGCATCGAAGGCGCAGCCGACTTGTGGCTTGTGCGCCAACCCGACTATGGCCGCCTGTCCGTGCGCTTCGACATGGTGGCGGTTCTGCCCCGGCGCTGGCCCGTGCATGTGGAAAACATTTTCCAGGGCAGGAATTGAGCCGCAAGTCCGGGCAACGGCACCGGAACAGCTAGCCACCCTAGCCGCTGATGCGGAATCCGACCGGCACGCCTGCGGTGTCGGCTGCCTCGGCCCTCACATCGGCCACAACCGCGCCGCTCGGACCTTCCCAGAACCGTTCCAGCATCATAGCAACCGCGCCGTCGGACCCGGCCACGAGCGCCTGCACCGAGCCGTCCGGCTCGTTGCGCACCCAGCCATTGAGGCTAAGTCGCTCGGCCTCCTGTCGTGTCCAGAAGCGGAAGCTCACCCCTTGCACGCGCCCGCTTATGCGCACCAGCACTGCACGTGTCATCGCCGGGTCACCCGCATTGGCAGGCCTCCTTGCGGCTGCGTGGTCAATTTCTGCACCGGCCACGGGTTGGTCTCGGACACAGTCTCGAACCGGAAACGTGACAGAAGGATGGCGAGCGCGATGATCGCCTCTTGCATGGCGAAGGACGCACCGATGCAAACGCGCGGGCCCGCGCCGAACGGCAGATACTGGTAACGGTCGATCTTGTCGCGATTGCCGGGATGGAAGCGCTCGGGCAGGAAGGCGTCCGGCTGGTCCCACAGCTTGCGGTGGCGATGCACCACCCACGGCATCACCAGCACGGCGGCCTTGGGAGGAATGTAGAGCCCCTTGTAGGTCTCCGGCTCGATCGGTTCGCGGTTGATGGAAGGGGCGGGCGGATAGAGCCTCAGCGCCTCGTCAAAGGCCGCGCGTGTCAGCGGCATCGCTTCCAGCCATTTCACCGGGTCGGGTTCGCGAGCGAGAACCGCATCGATCTCCCGTTCGATCCGCTCGCGCTCCCACGGCGCTTCGGCAAGGCAGTAAAGCGTCCACCCTAGCGCCCGCGCCGTCGTCTCGTGGCCTGCGCCGATGAAGGTGATGATGTTGTCTTCGATCTCCGCGCGCGTCAGCCCGTCCGGTCCTTCGGCGCGCAAAAGCAGCGTCAGGAAATCCTGCGGTGCACCGTCCGGGTCGCGTTTCAGGCGCTCTTCGCGCATCGAAACCGTGTCGGTGACGATCTTGCGGAAATAGGCCATCGTCTTTCGCCCGCGAATGCGGGTCAGGCGCGGCAGCCAGTCCGGCGCGCGCAACAGGTCGAGCGGATCGACCCGGCCCATCGTCTCGAACAGATGGTCGATCTCCTTGGCGAAGCTGCCCGGTTCGCCCGCAATCTCGCCCGAAAACAGCGTTTCGGCGAGGATGTCATAGGTCAGCATCGTCATGTCGTGGGCGATGTCCGAAACCGCGCCGTCCTCGTAGCGCTCGACAAACTCGAGCGTCCGCTTCAGCATCGGTCCCGCGAAGCCGAAGATGTTGCGTGGCGTGAATACCGGCGCCATCGCTTTGCGCGAACGCTTCCAGACATCGCCCTCGGCGGTCAAAAGCCCATCGCGCAGGATCGGGCGCAGGATTTTCTGGCGCACCGTCGCCATCTTGTAGTTCTTGGCGTTGTCCACGAGCACGTGCCGGATCAGGCCCGGATCGTTGGCGATCACCAATGGCCCGCCGACACCGGTCACCGAAATCCACGGTTCATTGTAGGAAGGCTCGCCCCACAATTCGAGCGGATTGCGGTAGACGATGCGGATCATCTCCAGCGTCGATGGCGGCTTGGTGCGCGGCCTGGGGGCCGGCGGCACGAATGGGGCAGGTTGTGCGTCCATTGTCTGCTCTCTTGAAAGCGGAATGTAGGTGCCGACGGGCAAAGCGTCCATAGCAGCGGGGCACTTGCGGTTACCGAAAGGTGCCTTCTTGCCTGCCCTGCGGTTGAGCCCTATCTCGCGGTCACCACAGGATACCGCCCACAGGGTATCGCATTGAAAGGGACTGAACCTTGAAGCATCGCCTCGCCATCATCATCGGCTCGACCCGCCCCGGCCGCGCCGGCCCCGTTTTCGCCGAATGGCTGGAGGCGTTTGCGCGCAAGCACGGTAAATTCGAGCCGGTCCTCACTGACCTCGCGGAGTTTGATCTGCCTTTGCTGGACGAACCGCATCACCCGCGGCTTGGCAAATACGAGAAAGAACACACCAAGGCATGGTCGAAGGCGGTCGATGCCGCCGATGCCTTCGTCTTCGTCACGCCTGAGTATAATTACTACGCCGCCCCGGCCATCGTGAACGCGGTCGATTACCTTACGCGCGAATGGCAGTACAAGCCGGCTGCTTTCTTCAGCTATGGCGGCGTGTCCGGCGGTCTGCGCGCGGTGCAGGCGGTGAAGCCGCTGCTCACCACCGTCAAGATCATGCCGATCCCGGAAGCCGTCGCGATCCCGATGTACCAGAAAAGCCTAGACGAAGACGGTGTCTTCCAGCCTTCCGAGCAGGTGACAACGGGTGCGGAAACCATGCTGAACGAACTGCATCGCTGGAGCCTGGCGCTGAAGCCGATGCGCGCCGGCTAGCCTGTCTCCGCAAGCGTTGCCGGTCTTGCTTTCTCCAGCCGCTGCCCGCTTGGCGTCACCTGTGGTCAAATGCCCGGAAAGCTTGGAAAATCGCCTCTGAACGCCTATATCTTGGTGCATCAGACAGTGCGATTCGAGGCGTGTTTTTCGCGCCTCCCGTGCAGCTTCGAGAAAACAGGTTTTCATGAGCGATCAGTCCGAGAACGACAACGGCGCGCAGGCCGAATACGGTGCCGATTCCATCAAGGTTTTGAAGGGGTTGGACGCCGTTCGCAAGCGGCCGGGCATGTATATCGGCGACACCGACGACGGCTCAGGCCTGCACCACATGGTCTACGAGGTCGTCGATAACGCCATCGACGAAGCGCTGGCCGGCCACGCCACGCTGGTGACCGTGACGCTTAATCCCGATGGTTCGTGCACCGTGACCGACAATGGGCGCGGCATTCCGACCGATATCCACAGCGGAGAAGGCATCTCGGCAGCCGAGGTCATCATGACCCAGCTTCATGCCGGCGGTAAATTCGACCAGAATTCCTACAAGGTTTCCGGCGGCCTGCATGGCGTCGGCGTTTCGGTCGTCAATGCGCTTTCGGTCTGGCTGAGGCTCAAGATTCGCCGCAAGGGCAGGGTTCATGAGATGAGCTTCACCCACGGCGTGGCCGACGCACCGTTGAAGGAAACCGGCGATGCGGGTGACGAAACCGGCACCGAAGTGTCCTTCATGCCGTCGCCCGACACCTTCACCATGGTCGAGTTTGACTACGACACGCTCGAGCATCGCCTGCGCGAACTGGCCTTCCTGAATTCCGGCGTGCGCGTGGTCCTGACCGACAAGCGCCATGCCGACATCGTGCAGCAGGAACTGCACTATGACGGCGGGCTGGAAGAGTTCGTGAAATATCTCGACAAGGCCAAGAAGCCGCTGATCGACAAGCCGATCGCCATTCGCGCCGAACGCGACGGCATCACCGTCGAGGTCGCGATGTGGTGGAACGACAGCTACCACGAGAACGTGCTGGCCTTCACCAACAACATCCCGCAGCGCGATGGCGGCACCCATCTGGCCGGCTTCCGCGGCGCGCTGACCAGGCAGGTCACCGGCTACGGCGAAAGCTCCGGCCTTACCAAGAAGGAAAAGGTTGGCCTGATCGGCGACGACTGCCGTGAAGGGCTGACGGCAGTGCTTTCGGTCAAGGTGCCTGACCCGAAATTTTCCTCGCAGACCAAGGACAAGCTGGTTTCGTCGGAAGTCCGACCGGTGGTCGAAGGTCTCGTCAACGAAGCTCTCGGCACCTGGCTCGAAGAACATCCCGCCGAAGGCAAGGTGGTGATCGAGAAGGTCATCCAGGCAGCGGCTGCGCGCGAGGCAGCGCGCAAGGCGCGCGATATCACCCGCAAGTCGACGCTTGGCGTCACGTCGCTGCCGGGCAAGCTGGCCGATTGCCAGGAGAAGGACCCGGCAAAGTCCGAACTGTTCATCGTCGAGGGTGACTCCGCCGGCGGCTCCGCCAAGGGCGGACGCTCGCGCCAGAACCAGGCCATCCTTCCGCTGCGCGGCAAAATCCTCAATGTCGAGCGGGCGCGTTTCGACCGCATGCTCTCGTCCGACATGATCGGCACGCTGATCACTGCGCTGGGCACGTCCATCGGCAAGGACGAGGTCAACGGCTTCAACATCGAAAAGCTGCGCTACCACAAGATCATCCTGATGACCGACGCCGACGTCGACGGCGCGCATATCAGGACGCTTTTGCTCACCTTCTTCTTCCGGCAGATGCCAGAGCTGATCGAGCGCGGCTATCTCTACATCGCCCAGCCGCCGCTCTACAAAGTCTCGCGCGGCAAGAGCTCGCAGTACCTGAAGGATGAAAGCGCCTTTGAGGAATACCTCATCGGCACCGGCCTTGAGGAAGCGGCCTTGACGCTGGGTTCCGGCGAAGTCCGCACCGGGCAGGATTTGCGCGTCGCGGTGGAAGATGCGCTGGCCGTTCGCCAGTTGCTGAACGGTCTGCACACCCGCTACAGCCGCCCCGTCGTTGAGCAGGCTGCCATTGCCGGCGGCCTTAACCCGGAACTCTTTGCGGACCTTGGCACAGCGAACGCCATGGCAGAGCGCATTGCCGAGCGGCTGGACATCATCGCAGAGGACACAGAGCGCGGCTGGAAGGGCTCGACCTCGCGTTCCAACGACGGCTCTGGAGGCTATGTGTTCGAGCGCACCGTGCGCGGCGTCAAGGAATATGTTCATCTCGACATGGGGCTGGTCAATTCGGCCGACGCGCGCCAGCTCGACAAGTTGGCTCCTCGCCTCATAGATGTTTACGGCCACCCGCCGGTGCTGCGTCGCAAGGAATCCAGCGAGACGATTTCTGGTCCGCTTGCTCTGCTCAATGCGGTCTTCGCAACCGGCCGCAAGGGCCTCACCATGCAGCGCTACAAGGGGCTGGGCGAGATGAACGCCGAGCAGCTTTGGGAAACCACGCTGGACCCTAATGTGCGTTCGCTGCTGAGGGTGAAGGTCAACGATGCCGCCGGTGCGGATTCGCTGTTCTCGCGCCTGATGGGCGACGAGGTCGAACCGCGCCGCGAGTTCATCCAGGACAACGCGCTAAGCGTCGCCAATCTCGACATCTGATCGTGAGGCCGTCGATCCGGCGGCCTTAAGCCATCTTGGCCAGCGCCTTAAGGAAAGCGACGCAGTCGGCATCGAGCGGGTCGTCAATCGGCTCCGGCTGCGATGACATCTTGACGATCACCGTCGCGGTCGATGGGTCTACGTAGAGCCATTGGCCGTGGATGCCGATGCCGCAGAATGTTCCGTCTCCCGGTTGATACCACTTGTTGCGATAGCGGCCGTTCGGAAACAGATGCACCATCTCTCCGCGTTGCCACGCGGCTGAACTGCCTGCGCTCGTGGTATCGCGAACCCAAGCTTGCGGAACGATCTGGCGTCCATTCGCCGTGCCGCCCTGCCGCATCATCTCGCCGACGCGGGCAAGGTCGCGCGGCGTCACCGACATTCCGCCGGCGGTGCGCGCCGCACCTTCCATATCGACCGTGACAGACGCCTCACTCTTGGCGCCAAGCGGCTGCCAAAGCTTCTCGCTCATCAGGTCGGGAATGCGTCGCCCGGTCGCGCGCTCGATGACGATGCCGAGCAGGTCGGAGTTGGGCGAGCGATAGCGGAATGTCTTGCCGTGATCTTCCGCTAGCCGGGGCAGCGTCATCAGGAACGATGTCAGGCTTTCCGTGCCGCCGCCCGGGTTCCACAACGTCGCCTTGCGATAGCGGCCATAGGCGCTGTCCGGGTCGGTATAGGCTTCGTCGATGTCGATGCTGACCACCATGTCGAGCACATGGCGCACGGTCGCATCGCCGTAAGCTGAACCCTTTGCCTCCGGCACGTATTGCGTCACCGGTGCGTCAGGGTCGAGCAGACCTTCACCCTCCACGATACCGGCGAGGATCGCTGTCAGCGATTTGCTGATCGAAAAGATGATATGGCGCGCGACCGGCTGCATGTGCGGCGAAAGCCAGTCTCCGACGATCTTGCCGTCCTTCATCACCGTCAGCGCGTCGGTATCCGAGCGCGCGAGAAAATCGGTGACCGTTTCCGTCCGTGATTTCAGCGCGAGTTTCTCGCCCAGCAAGCCACTCATGTCCTGCATCGGGGTTTCGCTGGCTTCAAGCGCAGAGATGCGGGCGCTGGGCACCAGTTCGCCGGCGTTCTGGAATGACCATTTGTTGAACGGATGGGTTCGCCAGTTGGCCAGCGTCACCTCGTCACGGCGAAAGCCGAATTGCGTCTCGAACGCGGTCGTCTGCTGCATCTTCTTGATTTCGTGTGTGTGTTCCAGCTAGGGCCGGGCATTCGCGCCCGGCCCATCGCAGGTCGCGGTTACTTCTGAAGTTCGGTCCAGATCTTGGTGTAAAGCTCCTGCACCGGCGGCTCGCAGGTGGTGAGGAACTCGCCCGCCTTTTCGAATTCCGGCGGCACGACGAGTTCTGGTGCCGATTGCATCTCTGCCGGCATGTACTGCATCGAACCCTTGATGCCGTTGGAGTACTTTGCAAAGGCCGAAATCATGGCCGCGTTTTGCGGGTCCATGATGAAATTCATAAACAGCTTCGCGTTTTCGACGTTCTTGGCATCCTTCAGGATCGCCACGCTGTCCATGAAGTAGGGGAAGCCTTCTTTCGGATAGCCGAACTTGATGTCGGGGTTCTTCTCGCGCGAACGCATGATTGCGCCGTTCCAGTAGTAAACAGCCGAGTAGTCGCCCGCCGGCAACTTTTCGGTGACGCTATAGTCCATCGCCAGCCACTTCGGCTTTGCTTCCACCAGCTTGTCGCGTACCTTCTTGAGCAGTTCACGATCTTCCGTGCACCATTCGCCGCCGAAATACTTGATGGTGGCGAACAGGACGTCATTCATCTCGGGCGCGACGTTGATCTTGCCTGCCAGTTCCGGCGGCGGGTCGAGCCAGATCGCGGAGGTGTTGATGTCGCCGCTATAGACCTTGGTGTTGACCCCGATGCCGGTCAGGCCCCACTGCCACGGCACGGTGTAGTGCCGGCCCGGATCCCACGGAACGTTCACCCAGCGCTCATCGACATTCTTGAAGTTTTCCATCTGGTCGGGGCGAGCTTCAAGCAACAGCCCTTCCTTGACCCAGATCTGCACATAGTTGGCGGAAGGGACCACGATGTCGAAGCCGTGGCCGCCGGCGCGCACCTTTGCAAGCGCGGTGTCGTTGGAGTCGTAGTCCGTGATGGTGACCTTGACGTCATAGGCCGCCTCGAACTTCTTTATCATTTCGGCGCTGGTGTAGTCGCCCCAGTTGAAAATGTTGAGCTCTCCCGCCGCCGAGGCGCTGCCGGCAAAGCCGACGACCGCCATTGCCGCTGTCGCGGCCAGTGTCTTCCATCTCATTTCTGCTCTCCCTTCGAGTTGTGATTGCCTATGTCTTGCGCCGGTTTACGAAGAAGAAAATTGTCACGAGCAGGACCGACAGGGCCAGGAACACGGTCGCTATGGCGTTGATTTCGGGGCTTGTTTCGCGCCGCAATTGCCCCAGCATGTAGGTCGGCAACGTATCTTGCCCGCCGGATTTGACGAATTCGGTGATGACCACGTCGTCGAGCGAAATGACGAAGGCCAGCATGAAGCCCGCTATGATAGCGGGTCTCAGCAGCGGCAGCGTTACATAGCGGAACGTCTTCCATGGCGTGGCATAAAGGTCGGCGGCCGCGCGTTCCATCGTCAGGTCCATGTCTTCAAGCCGGCCCCGGATCGGAAGATAGGCAAACGGAATGCAGAATGCCGTGTGAGCCAGGATCAGGTACCCCATGCCGGAATAGCCGGTCCAAACCTTGATGCGCGAAAACACGATCAGAAGCGCCACGGCGGTGACGATCTCCGGCACCATCAGCGGCTGGTTTATGAACGCGTATTTGAAGGTGAGGCCGGGATAGGGCCGGGTCCGGGTCGTTGCCAGCGCCGCCATGGTAGCCACGATCGTGGCCAGTGTCGCGGCCCATACCGCAAGCATGAGCGAGCGGATAGCCGCGTCCTGCACGGTCGAGTTGTTCCAGGCCGACACGAACCAGCGTAGTGAGAGGCCGTCCCAGCGCGACAGGGATTCCCCTGCGTTGAACGAATAGGCGACGAGGGCTGCGATCGGCAGATAGAGGGCGAAGAACGTCACCAGTGCCATGAAGCCGAAGCCCGGCTGCGCGCGGATGTCGAAGGTGCGTCTAGCCATGCCCGGCCTCCGACTTTGAGACATTGCGCACGTAGAAGAGCAGCGCGATCATCACCAGCACCATCAGCGTGATGGAAATGGCCGCGCCGAGCGGCCAGTTGCGGCCTGAGCCGAATTGCAGCTCGATCAGGTTGCCAAGCATCATGTTCTTGCCGCCGCCGAGAACGCGCGGGATGACATAGGCACCGAGTGAGGGAATGAAGACGAGGATTGATCCGGCGATCACGCCCGGTTTTACCAGCGGGAGGATGATGCGGCGCAGAACCTGCCAGCGGCTGGCGTAGAGATCGTAGCCTGCTTCGACCAGGCGGAAATCCAGCTTTTCCATGCTGGCGTAAAGCGGCAGCACCATCAGCGGCAGGTAGACGTAGACCATGCCGAGCAGGATGGCGACGTCGGTGTTCATGATCTGCAGCGGCCGCTCGAGAACGCCCAGCCAGATCAGCGCCGTGTTGACGAGTCCCTCGTTGCGGATCACCTGCTGCATCGCGAAGGTGCGGATCAACAGGTTTGTCCAGAATGGGATGGTGACGAGGAACACCCATATTTCACGCGTCGTTGGTGGTCTGGTCGAGATGAAATAGGCGGTTGGAAACCCGAAGATCAGCGTTAGCAGGGTGGTGTAGAAGGAAAGGCGGACGGAGCGCCACAGGATCGTCAGGTGAGCGTCGGCCAGTCCCAGAGTGTCGTCGAAGATGTCGCGCTGGAACAGGACCGAGGTCCAGCCGTCAAGGGAGAAGGTCCACGGCTTCACGTCGCCATAGTCGCCCTTCATCATGAAAGAATAGGCGAGCATGACGAAAAGCGGCCCGATGGCCGCGACGAATATGATTGCAAGGGCTGGTGCTGAGAGCAGCCAGCGGTCGCGAATGTCCTTTCGGTCGGCGGCGCGGGCAGTTTCCTCTGCGCTCGCCATCGTCAGTCTTTCAGCACTTGCGCGGCATCACCGCCGATGACGATACCGGCGCGGTCGCCTTGGGCGAGATCGACCGGGCCGCCGCGAGCGTTCTGGCGGCGTACGATGAAAGCGTCGCCGTCATCGAGCTTGAGGTGGAAATGCGTGTCGGTGCCGAGATAGACCACGTTCTCGACCACGCCGGAAAGCGAAGCCTTCTCATTGCCTGCGACCAGATGCGCGTGCTCCGGCCTAACGACAATGGTGACCTTGCCCGAGGGAGAGAAACCCGCCGGCAGCGAAGCAGGGATTTCAACACCGGATGACAGTTTCACCGTCGCGCGCCCGTTCGCCGCCCCGACCACTTCCGCCTTGAGGAAATTGGTCTCGCCGATGAAGTCGGCGACGAACCGTTCCGCCGGACGGTCGTAGATGTCGTGCGGCGTGCCGACCTGCAGGATTTTGCCAGACGACATCACCGCGATGCGGTCCGACATGGTCAGCGCCTCTTCCTGGTCGTGCGTGACGAAGATGAAGGTAATGCCGGTCTCGCTTTGCAGCCGCTTCAGCTCGATCTGCATTTCCTTGCGCAGCTTGTAGTCGAGCGCCGACAAGGGTTCGTCCAGCAGCAGGACTTTCGGCTGTGGCGCGAGTGCCCGCGCCAGCGCGACGCGCTGCTGCTGGCCGCCGGAAATCTGGCTGGTTCGGCGATTGGCGAGCGCTTCCATGCGCACCAGCTTCAGCATTTCAGCCACGCGCGCCTTGATCTCGGCCTTCGGCTTGCCGAGCATTTCGAGGCCAAAGCCGATATTCTGCGCTACGCTCATATGCGGGAAAAGCGCGTAGCTTTGGAACACGGTGTTGACCGGCCGCTTGAACGGCGGCAACGGCGCAATATCCTCGCCATAGAGCATGATTTCACCGGCGGTCGGGAAATCGAACCCGGCGATCAGACGCAGAAGCGTCGTCTTCCCGCAGCCCGAAGGTCCCAGCAGCGTGAAGAATTCATTTTCCCGAATGGAGACGGATACCGTGTCAAGCGCCGCAACCTGCGCTTCCCCGGCGCCGAAGACCTTGCGAACTCCGCGAACTTCGATCGCGTTCCTACCCGGCGTTTCCGGCACACAGCACCCCATTGTTTTGAGTCCGCTCTTTTCGGCGGGTCTCGCTCCGGTTCCAATTGTCACCACATGCCAAGTGGCTTGGCAACAGCACAGTTGAACCTCGATTCAAAAACCGACTGCCGCTCTGCACCGGCATCATGCCTGATACGTCACCTTGCCGCCGCAGACCGTGACCGCCACGTGCACCTTGTGCAGTTCTTCGGCGTCGATTGCTTCGATGTCGGCGGAAAGCACCGCCAGGTCAGCCATGTAGCCCGGTTTCAGCTTGCCTTTGCGATGCTCCAGGAAGCCGGCGTAAGCGCCTTCGACGGTATAGCCGGCAAGCGCCTCCTCGAGCGAAAAGCTCTGGTCCGGGTCTCCCTTTGCCCATGGTTTGCGCAGGATCGCTGCCTGCATGCCGAGGATCGGATCGATCGGCGATACCGGCCAGTCCGAAGCGAAAACGATGTGCGCGCCGGCATTCTTCAGCGTGCGCCACGCATAGCTGAGCGGCCAGCGGGCCGGGCCGATGCGCGAAACGGTTGGCTCCAGCGGAAACCCCATCGCGCCTGGCGGATGCGGCGGCTGCATCGAGGCGATCACGCCAAGTTCTGCAAAGCGTGGTATGTCGGAGGCGGCGATAACCTCGATATGTTCGACACGGTGGCGGCTGTCGCGCCGCCCGTTCGCCTTCTGCGCCGCCTCATAACCGTCGAGAACGGCGCGCACCGCTCCATCTCCGATCGAATGCACGGCAATCTGCAAGCCGCGCCTGTCGATCTCGACGGCAAGTTCCTTGAACTGCTGCGGGGTAAACAGCGGCTCGCCCACCCAGTCCGGGCGATCGGCGTAGGGCTCGATCATTGCCGCCGTCCAGGAATCGAGCACGCCGTCGTAGAAGACCTTCACTATGCCCGACGAAAGCCATTCGCCTTTGTAGTGCTCGGCCATCGTCGATGCCTTGTCGAGCATGTCGAGCGTCATGAAGTTCTTGAAGTGGAAAGGCACCTGCACCCGGCACGGCAGGCCGCCATCCTCTGCCTCGATCTCGGCCAGAAGCTCGAGCTGGTAGAAATTGCCGTCCATGTTCTGGATCGAGGTGATGCCGTGGCGCGCGCACCAGGCAAGCCCGCGCCGCATGATGGCGCGGTCGGCGTCCCGTTCAGCCTCCGTCGGCATCGGGTCCGGTTCGCCGCCCGTGGCAAGGCCAAGCCGCACACGGCTTTCGCCGGCCAGGTTGAGCACGGGACCGAATGCCTCTCCTTCGCGCAATTCGCCCGTTGCAAGTCCGTCCTCGCCCATGACGATTTCGTTGCCGGGGCCAAGAACCCGGCCATGCAGCACGCCGGCCATTTCCAGCGCCCTGGTGTTGGCCCACATCGTGTGGTGGTCGGGTGCGGCCATGCAGAAGGCGCGGTCGGGCAAGATGGCGTCCAGATGATGCCGGGTCACCCGCTCGCTGCCGAGCACGGTATAATCCACGCCTTGCCCAACGAGCATCGTTCCGTCCGGGCGGGTCGGTGCATAGGCGCGGATCGCCTCTTGGAGCGCCTCGAATCCGGTAACACCGAAGAGTTGCAGGTGCGCCAGTTCGGCCGCCCCGGAAAACAGATGCATATGGGCTTCGATGAAACCAGGAATGACCGAACCGCCATTCGCGTCGATCATCGTTGTCGCAGGCCCGCGCAGCGCATCAATCTCGGCGCGCGCACCGACCGCGAGGATCGAGCCGTCCCTGATCGCGATTGCCTCAGCCGTTGGGTGACCTTCATCCAAAGTCAGGATGCGAGCATTCGTTACGATCAGGTCCGCGATCAAAGCCATGAAACGCCTGCGAGGCTGTTGGCGAGGCAAGCAGGCTAGACGACCGGCGGCCATGCCAGCAAGCCATCGCCGGTTGGCACAGCGCTTGTTAAGAAGCGAATGGCTCGGCTAGGCTCGTTTTTCCCGCACTCGAGAGGTTTTTCATGAAGACCGTTTTTTCGCCGCTCCACGCTGGTCATGCCGGCACGATGGAACTGATTTCCGGTGCGATCGTGCCCGGTTTTGAAAAGCCGTCGCGCGCCGAGTTCATCAAGGCGAGGGTGGAGAGTGAAAAGCTCGGACCGATCCTGCCGCCGCAGGCGCATGACCTCGCCGCCGCCAAGCGGGTGCACAGGGCCGACTATATCGATTTCCTGCCGACGGTCTGGCCGCAATGGCTGGCTTCGGGCAGGGAAGGGTCGGCCATCCCGTTCACCTGGCCGACACGCGGCCTGCGCGGCGATGTCCGGCCGAAATCCATCGACGCCCAGCTCGGCTTCTATTCCTTCGATGGCGGCGCGCCCTTCGTCAAAGGCACGTGGGATGCGATCAAGTCGTCCTACGAGGTTGCCTTGACGGCGTCGGCCATCGTCAAGGGCGGCGAACGTGCCGCCTTCGCACTTTGCCGCCCGCCCGGCCACCATGCCGGGGCAGGTTTCATGGGCGGCTATTGCTACATCAACAACGCCGCCGTCGCAGCCCAATGGTTCCGCGACCAGGGTGCAGGGCGCGTCTCGATCCTCGATGTCGACTACCACCACGGCAACGGCACGCAGGAGATTTTCTATAGCCGCAACGACGTTCAGGTGCTGAACCTGCATGGCGACCCGATGGTCGAGTATCCGTATTTCCTCGGCCACGCCGATGAACGCGGCGAGGGGCCGGGCGAGGGGTTCAACCTGAATTACCCGATGCCTTTCGGTACCGATTGGGACGCATGGAACGCGAACCTGGACGACGCTTGCAAAAGGCTCGCGGACTACGCGCCGGATGTCGTCGTCGTCTCGCTTGGCGTCGATACTTTCGAGAAGGATCCGATCAGCCAGTTCAAGCTGAAAAGCGCCGACTATCCCAAGATCGGCGCGCGCATCGCCAAGCTCGGCCTGCCCACCCTGTTCGTCATGGAAGGCGGCTACGCGGTCGAGGAAATCGGCGTCAATGCGGTTGGCGTGCTGACCGGCTTCGAGGAGTAGAGGCCGCCTACTGCGGCCTCAGTTCGAAGCTGAAATATTTCTTGGCGACCGTCTTGAACGTGCCGTCGGCAATGATCCCGTCGATGGCAGCGTTGATCTGGTCGGCCAACGCGGCATCGCCCTTGCGAACGGCGATGCCGATCTCGGTGCCAAGCGCTGCGTCGGTGATGTTGGGACCGATCTGCTCATAGGCCGCAACGCCGCCATTTGCCTCCATCCACGGCACCATGGCCGGCGCTTCGGCAAACACCGCGTCCAGCCGCCCGTTCTGGAAATCGAGGAACATCTCGTCGCTCGACGGATAGCCGTGCAGCTTGATCGTCTCGCCGAATTTGTCGCGCAGCCAGTGTTCATGCGTGGTCGCCGCCTGGACGCCGACATCGTGGCCTTTCATGCCTTCGCTGGAAAAGCTCAATCCGCTTCCCTTGTTGGCGATCATCATGCCGTAGGAGAAGTAATAGGGCTTGGAAAACAGCACCTGTTTCTGCCGCTCGGGCGTGATGGTCATGGACGACATCAGCACGTCGATTTTCTCGGCCTGCAGAGCCGGGATCAGCCCGTCCCACTGCACCACCACCCACTCGCATGTGCGCTTGAGGCGCTTGCAGATCGCTTCGCCGATATCGACGTCGAAGCCTTCGACCTTGCCGGCGGCATCGACCGAATTAAACGGCGGATAGGCGCCTTCGACACCCATCTTCAGCGGCGGGTCTTCGGCTCGCGCTGCTGTGCTTGCGAGAATGAGACCTAACGCGATGATGGCGACGAATTTCACTGCTTTTCCTTTTTGGCTTGTTGCGTACAGGCGTGAAAAAACCCGGGCCGTTGAAACCGCCGGCGTTTCAGCAACGCCGCGGTTCCGCCAGCTATCCGAGCTCTTGTTAATTTAGAATATACGCATAATACAGCCCGGAAATCGATCCCGACTTCCGGACTAAGCCTCGGAACTTAGTCCTTGGCGCGTTCCACATAGGAGCCGTCGGCGGTCATGACGACGATGCGCGTGCCGACAGCGATATGCGGCGGAACGGTGGTCTTGACGCCGTTCGAAAGGATCGCCGGCTTGTACGAGGAAGACGCGGTCTGGCCCTTGGTCGTCGGCTCGGTCTCGACCACTTCGTAGATGGCGCGCTGCGGCAGCTCGATCGCAATGCCGACGCCTTCATGCACCGACAGCGTCACCGCCATGCCTTCCTGCAGGTAAGGCGCCTGGTCGCCGATCACGTCCTCGGACACCGCGATCTGGTCGTAGCTTTCCGGGTTCATGAAGTGGAAGCCTTCGCCGTCGCTATAGAGGAACGTATGTTCGCGATCCTCGACATGGGCGCGCTCGACCTGTTCGGTCGTGCGATAGCGTTCGGAAACCTTCACGCCATCCGAAATGCGGCGCATGTCGAGTTGGGTGACCGGCGTGCCCTTGCCAGGATGGATATTCTCGGCAAAGAGGATCACATAGAGCTTGCCGTCCTTGTCGACGACATTTCCTTTACGGAGGGAACTGGCAATTACCTTCACTAGCGTTCTTCCTGAAAATTTGCGTTGCGGCCATTCGGCTGTCGCAGCCATCGTGCGCGCTTTACCCTATCCGCGCGCCAATCGCCAGCCACCCCCGCACCGCTTGTCCGCACAATCATGATCGAAGCATCGCCTTGGTGGACGCCGCATGTCCACGCCGACCGCAGGCCGCGCCTTCTGCTGCGCAACAGGATTGCTGCGGCAATCCGCAGCTTTCTTGCCGACGAAGATTTCATCGAGGTGGACGCTGCCGCGCTCCAGATATCTCCGGGCAATGAAACCCATCTCAGTGCCTTCGCCACTGCCGAAATCCGTTCCGACGGCACCACGCAGCCGTTCTACCTGCACACCTCGCCGGAATTCGCCTGCAAGAAATTGCTGGCGGCAGGCGAAAAGCGCATCTTCAGCTTCGGTCCGGTCTGGCGCAATCGCGAGCGCAGCGCCCTTCATCATCCCGAATTCACCATGCTGGAATGGTATCGCGTCGGTGAAACCTATCAAAGCCTGATGCAGGATTGCGCCGCGCTGCTGGCACTTGCCGCAGACAAGGCCGCCACCCGGCGCTTCACATTCAGGAACCGCGAAGCCGATCCTTATGCCGAGCCGGAACGCCTCACGGTCGCGGAGGCCTTCGACCGCTATGCCGGTATCGACCTGCTTTCGACCGTCGCGCCGGACGGATCGACGGACCGCGACGGCCTGCATGCCGCGCTCGCCAAGTCTGGCCTGCGCACCGCGCTCGACGACACATGGTCCGATCTCTATAGTCGCGTCATGGTCGAGCTGGTCGAGCCGCAGTTAGGGCAGGGCCGCGCCACCGTGCTTTGCGAATATCCGATCGTCGAGGCTGCCCTTGCGCGCCCCGCGCCGCACGATCCACGCGTGGCCGAGCGCTTCGAGCTCTATTGCTGCGGCGTCGAACTTGCCAACGGCTTTGGCGAGCTCACCGATCCGGTCGAGCAGCGCAAGCGCTTCGAAGCCGACATGGATGAGAAAGAGTACATCTATGGCGAGCGCTACCCGATCGACGAGGACTTTTTGTCCGCCCTTGCCATCATGCCGGATGCCTGCGGCATTGCGCTCGGCTTTGACCGGCTGGTGATGCTGGCTGCAGGTGCCAACCGCATCGAGGACGTTATCTGGACGCCAGTTCCAGATTCACCGTCGCGATAGGAAAGCGCATACTGAGGATTCAGGTCAGGGCGGAGCGGAAATGGGGGTCGGCGAGAACCGGCGCGGAATGTACATTCGGTACATGAGCACCGGAACCGCAGCGGGCCGCCGTTTGCAGCCCGCCCTCACCTGAATATCTAGTGGTCCATGGCCTTGACGATTTCCTCGGTCATCTTCTTGGCGTCGCCGAGGAGCATCATGGTGCCGTCCTTGTAGAACAGCGTGTTGTCGATGCCGGCGTAGCCGGAGCCGAGCGAGCGCTTGACGAAGAGGCAGGTGCGGGCCTTGTCGACGTCGAGGATCGGCATGCCGTAGATCGGCGAGGACTTGTCGTCGCGCGCCGACGGGTTGGTCACGTCGTTGGCGCCGATGACATAGGCGACGTCGGCCTGCGCGAACTCGGAGTTGATGTCTTCGAGTTCGAACACCTCGTCGTAAGGCACGTTGGCCTCGGCCAGAAGCACGTTCATGTGGCCGGGCATGCGTCCGGCAACCGGATGGATGGCGTACTTCACTTCGACGCCATTGGCCTTCAGCTTGTCGGCCATTTCGCGCAGCGCGTGCTGCGCCTGCGCCACCGCCATGCCGTAGCCGGGCACGATGATGACCTTCTGCGCGTTCATCATCAGGTAGGCGGCATCGTCCGCCGAGCCCTGCTTGACGGTGCGCTCGATGCCGTCGTCGCCGGCTGCACTTGCCGTCTCGCCGCCAAAGCCGCCGAGAATGACGGAGATGAAGGAGCGGTTCATGCCCTTGCACATGATGTAGGACAGGATGGCACCGGACGAGCCGACCAGCGCGCCGGTGATGATCAGCGCGAGGTTGCCGAGCGTGAAGCCGAGTGCAGCGGCCGCCCAGCCCGAATAGGAGTTCAGCATCGAGATGACGACGGGCATATCCGCGCCGCCGATCGGGATGATGAGCAGGATACCGAGCACCAGCGACAGCACCACGATCAGCCAGAATACCGTATAGCTCTGGGTGGTGACGAGCAGGACGATCAGCACGACGAGCGCCGCGCCGAGGCCGAGATTCACCAGATGGCGCGCCGGCAGCATGATCGGCTTGCCAGACATGCGCCCGTCAAGCTTGAGGAAGGCGATGATCGAACCGGTGAAGGTGATGGCGCCGATGGCGACGCCAAGGCTCATCTCGACCAGTGCCTGGCCGTGGATGTCGCCCACCGTGCCGATGCCGAAGCTCTCGGGAGCATAGATCGCGGCAGCCGCCACCATCACGGCGGCGAGGCCGACGAGGGAGTGGAAGGCGGCAACCAGTTGCGGCATCGAGGTCATGGCGATGCGGCGCGCGGTAACCGCACCGACGCCGCCGCCGATGGCGAGGCCAATGACGATCAGGCCAAGCCCGCCGGCCGATGGCAGCGCTAGCGCCAGCGTGGTGACGATGGCGATCGCCATGCCGATCATGCCGTAGGTATTGCCCTGGCGGCTGGTGGTCGGATGCGACAGGCCGCGCAGCGCCAGGATGAACAGGATGCCGGAGACGAGATAGAGGAAGGAAGCGAGGTTCACTGACACGTCACTTTTCCTTCTTCTTGTACATGGCGAGCATGCGCTGGGTGACCAGGAAGCCACCGAAGATGTTGACCGAGGCCAGCACCAGCGCGATGAAGCCGAAGCCGGTGGCAAGGCCCGAGGCCGAGATGCCGACCGCCAATAGCGCACCCACCACGATCACCGAGGAGATGGCGTTGGTAACGGCCATCAAAGGCGTGTGCAGCGCAGGCGTCACTGACCACACCACGTAGTAGCCGACGAAGATCGCCAGTACGAAGATGGCGAAGCGGAACACGAAGGGGTCGATCGCGCCGCCCGACAGGGCATGCGCCGCACCGCCTGCCGCGTCGGCTGCACCCGGCGCGTTGGCAAGGTCCTGCACCGCCATGCGCACGGCAGCCGTCGCCTGGTCGAGTTGGTCGAGCGCTTTTTGCAAGCTTTCCATCACGCAGTCCCCCCAGTGGTCTTAGGCGAGGTCTTGGTCTTGGGTTTGGCCGGAGCCTTGGCGGCGGGCTTCTTTTCAGCAGCCGCCTTCGGCGCGACCGGTTTCTTGGCCGCTTCCGCCTTGGCCGGTTTGGCTGCTGCGGTAGGGGCTGTCGGCTCCTTGCCGGCAAATGCCGGATGCACGACCTTGCCGCCATCGGTCAGCATCGTCGCCTTGGCCAGTTCGTCGTCGCGATTGATCTTCAGCGACTTCGTTTCCTTGTCGATCATCGTCTCGAGGAAGGCGAACAGGTTCTTGGCATAGAGCAGCGAAGCCGATGCCGCGACGCGTCCCGGCACGTTGAGATGGCCGACGATCTTCACGCCGTTGGCGGTAGTCGCCACCTTGCCCGGCACAGCGCCCTCGACATTGCCGCCGCGCTCGACGGCCAGATCGACGATCACCGAACCAGGCTTCATCGAGGCGACCATTGCAGCGGAGATCAGCTTCGGGGCCGGGCGACCGGGGATCAGCGCCGTGGTGATGACGATGTCCTGCTTGGCGATGTGCTCGGCCGTAAGCGCCGCTTGCTTCGCCTGGTATTCCTTCGACATTTCCTTGGCGTAGCCGCCGGCAGTCTCCGCCGCCTTGAACTCCTCGTCCTCGACGGCGAGGAATTTCGCGCCGAGCGACTGAACCTGCTCCTTCACGGCGGGCCGAACATCGGTCGCCGTGACGACTGCGCCCAGCCGGCGCGCCGTGGCAATCGCCTGCAGGCCGGCCACGCCGACGCCCATGATGAAGATCTTGGCTGCCGGAACCGTGCCCGCCGCCGTCATCATCATCGGCAGCGCCCGGTCATATTCGGCAGCGCCGTCGATCACGGCCTGGTAGCCGGCGAGGTTCGCCTGCGAGGACAGCACGTCCATCACCTGCGCGCGGGTGATGCGCGGCATGAACTCCATGGCAAATGCCGTCACGCCCGCCTTGCCAAGCGCCGCAACCGCCGCCTCATGGCCATAGGGGTCCATGATGGCCAGCACCGCAGCGCCCTGCTTGTAGGATTTCAGCTCGGCTTCGTTCGGGCGGCGCACTTTCAGCACAACGTCCGCCTTCGAAACGTCGCCGGCCTTGCCGATCTTTGCTCCGGCTTTGGCGAACTCATCGTCGGTGATGCGCGATGCCGTTCCGGCGCCCGCCTCGACGATAACGTCGAAGCCGTATGCGGCAAGCCGCTTCACCGTGTCCGGTGAAGCGCCAACGCGGGTTTCCGCAGCGTCAACCTCTTTGGGTACGAAAATCGTCTGTCCCACCGCTTGATCCTTTCGGCTGGAGCCTTGCGCAGGTCGGTGGCGACCCTTGCGGCGACGCCCCGGGCCAAGGAGAGGAAGATTTTATCGCAGGATGACGGCGCCGACGGCGCAGGCAAGCAGGAACACGATGAAGCCGGAAATCGCGCCGCCGACGAAGAAGCCGAAGGCCATTCCGATCATGATGGCCGCGCAGACCAGCGTTCCATATTTGGCCAACACGGTGAAGCCATGATAGGTCCGCTCATGCTCGGGATAGTCCATCTGAGCACCAAGTTCGACAGGACCGGTCGGCGTGTGGTCGGCCATTGCAATACCCTCCGAAATTATCTCAACGGCACATAGCGAAAAGCACGCCTAAGGGCAATGGCGCTATTGCCGCATCGCCTGTTCTCTCTGGCGTAATGATTGTTGCCTGCAGGGAAATTTACGGCCCCGCGAACATGTGGCAAAACCAAGCCGGATCACGAAAGCGGCCACCATGACACTGACCGGATTTCTTGCTTATAGCGCAGCCCTTGGCATCGCCGCAGCCATTCCCGGCCCCGGCGTCACGGCCCTTGTCGCGCGCGCGCTCGGCTCCGGCTTCCGCTCGGCCTTCGCCATGTTCTGGGGTCTTTTGCTCGGGGATCTGTTTTATCTCACCGCCACCGTGCTCGGCCTCGCCTTCGTCGCCCAGCAATTCGGCATGGTGTTTCTGGCGATCAAGTGGTTCGGCGTGCTTTACCTCGCCTGGCTCGGCTGGCGCTTCTGGAAAGGCGGCATTTCCGCGGAAACCGTTCAGGCCGGCAAGGCAAAGGGCGGCTTGGTTTCGAGCTTCGTCGGCGGCCTGACGCTGACGCTCGGCAACCCCAAGACGATGATCTTCTACCTCGCCATCACGCCGACCATCGTCGATCTCCGCGCCATCACCTTCGGCGACTATGCCATCCTCACCGGCGTCACGGCGGTGATCCTCGTGATCGTGCTTGTGCCTTATCTTGCACTTGCAGCAAAGGCGCGCTGGTTCCTGTCCTCGCCGCGTGCGCTGAAGCTTTTGAACCGCACCGCAGCGTCCTTCATGATCGGTGCGGCGGCGGCCATCGCAGCGCGCCATTAGTCGGGTATTTGGGCGATAGCCCGCGCACGCCGCAAAACAGTTTCCACCAAAACCGAATGCAATTGTGGTGGATGACGCGGCCGATCCAGATCCGCGCGGCCAGCCGCAGAACGAGCGGTTTCGAACCCGTCGCGGTAGGAAAATCCGCAAACAAGCCTTCGCAGGAAATCCCTTCCCTTGTCTGCGGGCTTTTCAGCACGCTTGCCACTCGGATAGTCTCATTTCGTCGCCTATTTTCGCTGCAACGTTCCTACCGACCGATCTGAGAGAGATTCCATGACCAAATCCGAGGCTTCCGCCCACCATCCCGGCCGTGGCCGCGTCTACAACTCGATCACCGAAACGATTGGCGACACGCCGCTGGTCAGGCTCGACCGCTTCGCCAAGGAGAAGGGCATCGTCGCCAATCTTATGGTCAAGCTCGAGTTCTTCAACCCGATCGCCTCGGTCAAGGACCGTATAGGCGTGGCGATGATCGAGGCGCTCGAAGCCGAAGGCCGTATCAAGCCGGGCAAGACCACGCTGATCGAGCCGACGTCCGGCAACACCGGTATCGCGCTCGCCTTCGCCGCTGCGGCCAAGGGCTACAAGCTGATCCTGACCATGCCAGAGACCATGTCGGTGGAGCGGCGCAAGATGCTCGCCCTACTCGGTGCCGAACTCGTGCTTACCGAAGGCGCCAAGGGCATGAAGGGTGCAATCGCCAAGGCTGACGAACTGGCGGCGAAACTTCCCGATGCGGTCATCCCGCAGCAGTTCGAAAATCCGGCCAATCCCGAAATCCATCGCGTCACCACTGCCGAGGAAATTTGGAACGACACGGATGGCAGCGTCGATATCCTCGTCGCCGGCATCGGCACGGGCGGCACCATTACGGGCGTCGGTCAGGTGCTGAAGAAGCGCAAGCCGTCGGTCAAGGTCGTGGCGGTCGAACCGGAAGCGTCGCCGGTGCTCTCAGGCGGCGCGCCCGGACCGCACAAGATCCAGGGCATCGGTGCCGGTTTCGCGCCGAAGATTTTGGACACCAAGGTCTATGACGAGGTCGTCACCGTCTCGAACGATGCGGCGGTGGCCAATGCGCGCCTTGTCGCAAGGCTCGAAGGCGTGCCGGTCGGCATCTCGTCTGGAGCTGCGCTACAGGCCGCCATCGTCGTTGGTTCGCGGCCCGAAAACGCGGGCAAGAACATGGTCGTCATCATTCCTTCCTTTGCGGAACGCTATCTCTCGACCGTCCTGTTCGAGGGTCTAGGCGTCTGATGCATGGCTGCCGAAAGTCGGAACCGCTTTCGGCGCAAGGGCACGCCTGAACATCAAGCGGCCGGCGAGCCACTGTTACTGGACCGCTGAAAAAGGCGCGCTGGCTAAGCCGTGCCGCGTTGAGCGGTCTGCGCTTTGCGCTAAAAGTCCCCATCCGCCTTGAGCGCGGGTGGGGAGGAAAAGAATGTACAAACTTTATACCCGTCCGGGCAGCGGCGGCTTCGTCGCCGAGGCAGCGTTTCTTCTGGCCGGTGAGCCATTCGAACATATCGACGTCGCCAAGACCGACAATCCGGACGCCGCCTTCCTCGCCATCAGCCCGCTCAATCAGGTGCCCGTCCTGACCTTGCCGGACGGTCACACGATGACCGAATCCGCTGCGATCTGCATGGCGCTCGCCGAGCGTCATCCTGAGGCCGCCCTTGCCCCGCAAGCCGGTGCGCCGGCGCGTGCGGAATTCCTGCGCTGGATGGCCTTCATGTCGTCGGCGCTCTATCCGGCGGTGCTGCGCTTCTACTATCCCCATCGCTATTCGTCGGATGAAGGTGCCAAGGCAGGCGTCAGGAAAGCAGCCGTCGCCGAACTCGACCGCGACTTTGCCGTCGTCGACAAGGCGCTGGCTGGGCGACAGTGGCTGGTCGGCGACAGCATGACCATTGCCGATGTCTATCTTCTGATGCTGTTTTCCTGGCATCCCGAAACGGAGCGGGCACGGCAGGCGTTCGCCAATGTCGAGCGTGTCTGTGCCGGCATGCGCAGCCACGCCGTGCTGGCAAAGCTCAATGCCAGCCACGAGATGTGGCCAGCTTAGGCGGTTCTGGATTTGCTGTTTGGAAGGTTGCTGTGGGCGCTAGCCCGCGCCGGCACTGGTGCCGGGCGCATGGTCGTCTAGCGGCGGCGCAAGGCCGAGGGCTGCGCCGTGCGATAGGTTGTGGCGCGGCTTTCGAGCGCCGGCTTCGAGATGTTCGGGCCGTGGCGGGTTTCCGGCAGCATGTCAGTGCGTGCCGAAGCCGAGCCGGTGGTTGCGGCGGGCGCAAGCCGGACCGGGTCCGCGCATGTAGTAGCGCTCTGGCCGATAGGTTGGCGCGATGAACTCGCGAAAGGTGGCGGCATAGCCGCGCAATTGGTTGAAAATAGCCATTGTCGTTCAGTCCCTGTCCCGAACTTCGGAGTCCCTTCCGAATTACGGACACCATAGCGCCGAGGCGTGAATAGTCGGTGAACGCTATGTTAACTTTCGGTCGAAACCGCCTCGCTTCGTGGCGGGATTGCGGCTGATTCGGGGTCTTTTCGTGCTTTTTGTCGCCATCTTCGCCGATGTGTCATTTGCGACACATGGACCCGCACCGCGCGACCGCCGGGAACCCCGTCTACGCCTGTTCATTTGAAGTGGTAGAATAGGGACCGGTGCGCGCCAGGAGAGGACGCCATGCAGGAGAAGCGGAACACCGACACAACGGCCAAGCTTACGCATCCCGAAAAGCTGCTGTGGCCGGACGAGAAGGTTTCGAAGCAGGATCTGCTCGACCACTATGCGCTGGTGTGGCCGCGCATGAAGCAATTTGTGGTCGAGCGGCCGTTGGCTTTGGTGCGTGCGCCCGATGGCGTCGATGGCCAGCGCTTTTTCCAGAAGCACGCTTCGCCCGGCATGAGCGAACACATCTTCAAATCGAAGGACCCCGAGGACAATGAGGAGATCCTTTTTGTCCGCAATTTCGACGGCATCGCCGCGCTGGTTCAGATCGGCGTGGTCGAGATCCACATCTGGGGCTGCAAGGTCGATGAAATCGACACGCCTGACCAGATCGTCTTCGACCTCGATCCCGATGAGGGCGTGGCTGTCGATGAGGTCCGCAGGGCGGCGCTCGACATTCGCGACAAGCTTCACGAAATGTCGCTGCCCACCTTCGTCAAGACATCGGGCGGCAAGGGCTACCATGTCGTGGTACCGCTGAAGCCGGCGGCCAAGTGGGATCAGGTCAAGGGGTTCTCCCACGACTTTGCCCGCGCCATGGAACAGGCCGAACCGGACCGCTTCACCGCCACGCTGTCGAAGAAGGCGCGCACCGGCAAGATTTTCATCGACTATCTGCGCAATGGCCGCGGCTCCACCACGGTCGCGCCCTATTCGTCGCGCGCCAGGAAGGGCGCCACCATTTCCATGCCGGTGACATGGCCCGAGATAGAGGCCGGTCTTGCCCCGAACGCCTTTCAGCTCGGCGACAAGGCGACATTGAAACGCCTCGAAGCCGACGATCCTTGGCAAGACTTCTTCGCTAAGGCTAAACCGCTCAAGCGCGCATAGCTTAGTCCGCCATAACCTGAATCCCTATGCGTTGCCGATCAGCACGCCTGCTGCAAACACCAGCGCTCCGCCCAGCACCACCTGGAATGCAGCGCGCAGGAACGGCGTTTCCATGTAGCGGTTCTGAATGAAGGCAATGGCCCACAATTCGAAGAACACCACGATGGCAGCCACCGTGGTCGCGGTCCAGAAATTCGGGATGAGGTAGGGCAGGGCATGGCCGAGGCCGCCCAGCGCCGTCATGATGCCGGATGACAGGCCGCGTTTCAGCGGCGAGCCGCGCCCTGAAAGCTTGCCGTCATCGTGCGCCGCTTCGGTAAAGCCCATGGAAATGCCGGCGCCCACCGAAGCCGAGAGCCCGACCAGGAAGGTCTGCCATGTATCCTGCGTCGCGAAGGCGGCGGCGAAGATCGGCGCCAGCGTCGAGACCGATCCGTCCATCAGACCGGCCAGACCCGGCTGCACATAGGTCAGGATGAACTGCCGCCGTTCGGTCGCGGCTTCCTCGCTGCGCGCCGCACCCGGCACATGTTCCTGCTCAAGCTTCTGCGCCAGCGTCTCGTGGCCTTGCTCGGCAGCGGCAAGGTCGCCCAGCAGCTTTCGCGTCGAGGCATCGGAGGTGCGCTTGGCCGCCTCGACGTAAAACAGGTGCGCCTGCCGCTCCATGTCCTCGGCCTGCCCGCGCACCTTGTCGATGCCCAGCGGTCTCACCAGCCAGTCCGGCTTGCGTTCATAATAGCCCTTCACATGCTCGCGGCGGATCAGCGGAATGCGTTCGCCGAAGCGCTGGCGATGCAGTTCGATCAGCGCGGCGCGATGCCCGTCCTCTTCCCCGGCCATGCCCTCGAACACCTTGGCCGAATGTGGAAAGTCCTTTTCCAGCCCATCGGCATAGGCCCGGTAGATGCGCGCGTCGTCCTCTTCGGAGGAAATGGCCAGCGCCAGAATTTCCTGTTCCGACAGGGAATCGAACGGGCGTCGCCCAAACCCGAAGACGCGAGAAAGCATGAGCAATCCAATCTAGTTTAGAATGATTCTAAATTAGATATTGCGCCGCGAAAGGTCAACCGCGCGGCGGGAAATCCACCATCAGATTTATTGAATCGGAGTTTGCCCGCAGGCTCTTTTTATCAGCGAACGTTCACCTATATGGTGTTTCTTTCCGGTCCCCCCCCAGAAGGCACCACGCCCATGCACAAAGAACACTCAAACGCGTTCGATCCAAAGCCGTTGCTGGACCTGATCGCTTCCATCGAAGCGGATTTGCAGCGCCTCAAAAGCATGGTGGAGCAGGAGGTCGAGAAATTTGACCCGGCCAATCCGCACAACAAGACCCCCGATGGCAAATTGACCACCGAGGGTGTCGAATGCTGCTACCGCATGTTCGATGAAGGCAAGTCGCGCTACAACGTAGCGCAGCAGATGAAGATATCTTTCGCTGCTGCGACCCACCGCTTCAACGCCTGGCGCAAGGCGGGCGGCTCAAGGCGTCAGCGCGAACTATTGGGATAGGTCTTTCAGCGGGACGGTTTCCTCATCCCGCTGAAGTCATCCACGCAGGTCAGCGATAGACCGGGCAGCTTCTGTCCCAGCGTCCAAAGCTCACGACTACGCGATCGCCATAGCGCGAGCGGCCGCCGATATCGATGGTGCGCCGACCGACGTCGAGAATGCGGGCACGCTGGATTCCCATCCGGTCAGCCTTGGCCAGCGCCCGTTCCGGCGGGCACTCACGCCGGGCCCAGCCACGGTTGTCGCTGCGCGGGCCGCCTTCGCGCCATTCGTTGTCACGATAGCTCCACCGACCGGTGCGGCAGTCCTCGCGGTATGGATTGCAGTCTTCCCTCATGCGCACCGTCGGTCCGCCCTGGCCAAAATGCAATTCCAGCGAATCGGCATGAGCGACGGTCGTTGCAGCGCCCGTCAGGGCGAGGGCTGCAGCCATCAGGGTGGTTTTGAGAATGTTTCGCATAACAAGGCCTCCTGTCGGACCATAACGGCGCCGAAGCGATCCGGTTCACATCAGCTTTTGCAATCGGCACGAAACATTCGGTGAGTGACCCGAATCTTACCTCGATTGCCATGCTTGAAGGCGCATGGATTGCGGTACTTTGATGACTTGATCGAGAAAATTCATTGGTGCGGCGTTTTGCTTTGCGGGCATGATTAACAAAACATGTCGCACAAGGATTTTTCGATGGCTCTCGCGTCCGCTCCCGGCATCGCCGATATCAGAAACGCCGCGCAGCGCCTTGCCGGGCTTGCCGTGCGCACGCCGCTCGTTGAATCGCAGGCGCTCAACGAGCGCTTTGGCGGCAGGGTATTGTTCAAGCCGGAAGTCCTGCAGCGCACCGGTTCCTTCAAGTTCCGCGGTGCCTACAACAAGATTTCCGGCCTGAGCGACGCAGAGCGGGCGCGTGGCATCGTCGCATTCTCCTCCGGCAACCATGCGCAGGGTGTCGCGGCTTCGGCGGCGCTGTTCGGCGCGAAGGCCGTCATCGCCATGCCCGCAGATGCACCGCAGACCAAGGTCGGCAATGTGCTTCGCATGGGCGCGGAGGTCGTTCCTTTCGACCGTGCCCGCGACCGCCGCGAGGATGTCGTGCAGCCATATCTCGATCGCGGCATGGTCCTGGTCCCGCCCTTTGACGACCCGGCCATCATTGCCGGGCAGGGCACTGTCGGCCTCGAACTCATGCAGCAGGCGGCGGAGCTTGGCGTTCGCCTCGACACGGTGGTCGTGCCATGTGGCGGTGGCGGATTGATCGGCGGTGTATCGCTTGCCGTGAAGGATGCCTCGCCCCTTACCGCTGTCTGGGGCGCGGAGCCCGAACATTTCGACGACACGCGCCGTTCGCTGGAAGCCGGAAAACGGGTTGCCAACGAGCCCGGCCACAATTCGTCCTGCGATGCCCTGATGACCTCGGAGCCCGGCCTCATCACCTTCGAAATCAACCGCCGCAATCTTGCCGGCGTCGTCGCCGTTTCAGAACAAGCCGTTGCCGCCGCCATGCGCGACGCCATGGCCCACCTCAAGCTGGTGGTTGAACCGGGCGGATCAGTGGCGCTTGCGGCACTTTCTTCCGGCCGCATCGACTTGCAGGGCAAATCTGTCGCGGTCGTGCTGTCGGGCGGCAATGTCGATTTCGACGTCTATTCGCGCATGGTCGCCGGCACCTGACCGCCCAAGCGCAGGCCACCCTCATCCAAATGCCGCAGTTCTTAGTCGAGCGTGCGCCGGAAGCGCAGCAACGCAAAGCCGGCAAACAAAAGCACGAAGCCGAACAGCCATGCTATTTCTGGCAGGATGGAAAAAAGCCCCGCGCCTTTAAGCATCACTGCGCGCACGATGCGCAGGAAGTGGGTCAGGGGGAAGATTTCGCCCAGCCATTGCGCCCATTGCGGCATGCCGCTGAACGGGAACATGAAACCTGACAAGAGGATCGAAGGAAGGAAGAAGAAGAAGGTAAGCTGCATCGCCTGCATCTGTGTCCGAGCCACGGTCGATATCGTGTAGCCAAGCAGCACCAGCCCCAGCACGAACACCAGAATCGATGACAGAAGCAGCGCCAGTCCGCCGACAAACGGTATGAAGAACAAGAGCTTGGCGGCTATCAGCACGACCACGACCTGCACCGCGCCCACGCAGGCATAGGGCAAGACCTTGCCCAGCATGATCTCCAGCGGGCTGGAAGGCATGGCGAGCAGGTTCTCCATCGTGCCGCGCTCGGTTTCCCGCGTCAGCGCAATCGACGTCATCATCACCATGGTCATCTGCAGGATGACGCCGAGCAGGCCGGGCACGATGTTGTATTGCGAAATGCCTTCGGGATTGTAGCGCCGGTGCACCACGACATCGAGGCGGCTTTGCGCATTCTCGGCAGCCGAAGCCTGCTGGCCTTGTGCTCTCAGCAGAGCCTGTCCGGCAATGGTGCTCAGCGTCGAGATCGCGCCGCTCGCCACCGACGGATCGGTCGCGTCCGCCTCGATCAGGATCTGCGGATTGTCGCCACGCTCCACCCGCCGTCCGAAATCGGAGGGAATCGTGACCAGGAACGCCACCTTCCCGCTTGCCATCAGCTCGTCCGCTTCCGCTTCGGTCCGGGCGATGTAGCCGAACCGGTAGTAGTTGGTGTTCTCCAGCGCAGACACCATGGCGCGGGTGTACTGGTCGTTGCTCATCGAAAGCAGCGCCGCCGGCAGGCCCTTGGGGTCGTTGTTGATTGCAAAGCCGAACAGCACAAGCAACGTCAGCGGGACACCGAGCATCATGGCGAACGTCACGCGGTCGCGCCGCATCTGGATGAATTCCTTGCGCAGCAAGGCATTGAGACGCGCGAACGAAAAGACGCTGGTGACCGTCATCCCATATTGTCCTTCGCACCGGCCATGAACTGGATGAACACGTCTTCGAGGCTGGTTTCTCCCGGGGTTATGCGAACGCCGGGGTAGATTCTTTCCAGCACCGACAATGTGTTTTGCAGCAACGCCCGGTTGGAGCCGACCACGTGAAGCGTCGCCCCGAACGGCGCCACTTGTTCGACGCCCGGCTTGCCGACCAGCGCGGCCGCAATCTTGTCCAGCCGCTTGCCTTGCAAGACGAAGGTGGACAGCCCGGCGTTTTTCACCACCTCGTCCACCGTGCCGGTTGCCAGCATCTTGCCGTAGGAAATGTAGCTGATGCGGTGGCAGCGTTCGGCTTCGTCCATGTAGTGGGTGGAGACAAGGACGGTCAGTCCGCTGCTCGCCAAAAGGTGGATTTCATCCCAGAACTCGCGCCGCGCCTTGGGATCGACACCTGCCGTCGGCTCATCCAGCAACAACAGCTTCGGCTTGTGCATGATGCAGGCGGCAAGCGCCAGCCGCTGCTTCCAACCTCCCGAAAGCGTGCCGGCAAGCTGGTTGCGCCGCGTCGTCAGCCCGAGATCGGCAAGCGTGTCGGCAACGAATTTCTCGACCGGCTGCAACTCATAGAGCCGGGCGACGAATTCAAGGTTCTCGCCGATGGTCAAATCCTCGTAGAACGAGAACTTCTGCGTCATGTAGCCGACTTCGCGCTTGATCTTCAGCCCTTCGTTGAGAAGGTCGTAGCCGAGCACGGTGCCATTGCCCTCGTCGGGCGTCAGCAACCCGCACATCATGCGGATCGTCGTCGTCTTGCCGGAACCGTTCGGACCGAGGAAGCCGACGATCTCGCCCTCGGCCACAGCCATGGTCACATGATCGACCACCGTCTTGTCGCCAAAGCGCTTGACCAGTCCGCGAACGTCGATGGCATTCATTGGCCGGGGTCCACCAGGCCGACATCGACGATCTGGCCGGGTTGCAGCCGCGTGGCATCGCCTTCCGGGCGCGCTTCGACGAGGTAGACCAGCTTCTGCCGGTTATCGAGCGAATAGATCACCGGCGGCGTGAATTCGGGATCGGGCGACACGTAGCTCACCCGCGCCTTGAGATCGTCGGCGCAGCCGTCGCAGGTGACGGAAAGCTGCGAGCCGACCTTGATCGAGGAAAACGCATCCTGCGGCACGTAGACCGTAAGCTTCACCGCCCCGTCCGGCAGGATGGAAACCACCGGCGCAGCAGGTCCTGCGGTATCGCCGGGATTGCGGATCACATCATCGACGCGGCCGGGCGAGGGCGCTGTCAAAAGGCGTTTCGACAGCCGCCATTTTGCCTGTTCAAGCTCTGCCTGAGCCTGCTTGACCTGGCTGCTCGCCGCCTTGATCTCCTCGGCGCGCGCCGGCAGGCCGGCCACGGCGAGATTGGCCTCGCTCTGTCCGATCTGCGCCTGCGCCACTTCGACCGCGGTCCCCGCTTCGTCCAATTGCGCCTGCGTGGCGATGCCGCGCTTGGCGAGGTCCTTGGTTCGGTCGAGCACGCGGCTTGCCTCGTCGGCCTGGGCATTGGCCGAGCGCACCGCGGCCTGCAGCACCGCGATCTCTTCCGGCCGCTTGCCCACCTGGAGGTTGGCAAGCTGCGCCTCGGCCTGCGCCAGCGCCGCCTCGGCCTGTGCGACGGCAATCTGCGCGTCGGCGCTTTCCAGCGTCACCAGCGGCATGCCCGGCTCGACCCGGTCGCCGCGCTTGACGTTGATGTCCTTGACCTGCGCCACCTCGATCGGAGCGAGCAGCACGTAGTCGCCCTCGACA
Source organism: Mesorhizobium sp. FG116 (assembly GCF_057809835.1). NCBI lineage: Bacteria > Pseudomonadati > Pseudomonadota > Alphaproteobacteria > Hyphomicrobiales > Phyllobacteriaceae > Mesorhizobium > Mesorhizobium sp. FG116. The sequence continues at coordinate 20,837 of NZ_JBMDKS010000010.1, read as the reverse complement.
TAGCCGACCGTCAGCGACGGCGGCGCTGAACAGGCTGAGAACAATTGCATGGCCAGCGGGACGTAGCAAAAAAGGCTCATTCGTTCGCATCCTTTCGCGCTGCCAGGAGGGCGCTCAGATTTACGCTTATCGCGCCAAGCACCTGGCCGGCCTCCTTGTCACCGATGCCGTCCCAGCCCATGCGTTTCAACACGACTTCGCGACCGATGCGGAAATAGACCACCTGGCCGATCAGCGTGAAAACCGTGAGCCGCGTGCGCTCGCTTTCCGCCGGTTCGCCTGTCGCCTGTTCCCAGATCTGGCAAAGCCGCTTGTGCAACGGCTCGAACACGCCGTGATAGATACGGTCCAGCGCATTGGTCGGTTGCGATGTTTCGCGCAGCATGAAGCGGGCGATATCGCCGGCCTCCGGGCTCACCACGAAAAAGCCGATCATGCGCTCCAGCGTTGCGAACATCTGCGCTTGCGCGGCTTCCGGGTCGGGTCGGCCATTTGCCGCCGTGTGGACATTGCCAAGCGTCTGCGAAGCGACCTGCTGGATCGTCCCGACGATATGGTCGGCGGTTGCTGCGTGCAGGCCTTCCTTGCTGCCGAAATGATAGGCGATGGAGCCGATATTGGCCTTGGCGTGCGCTGCGATTTCGCGCGTCGAGGTGCCCTCGAAGCCTTGCCGCCCGAATAGCTTCAATGCCGCCTGGATAAGGGCCGCGCGCGTTTCGTCGGCAGCGGTCGAAACCGCACTGTGTTCAGCCGTCCTCTCCATGCGCGCTCGCAGCATGTTGGCGATTTAATCAATCGATTGATTAAAGTCAATTTCACCTGCCAAACCGACCGCGGGCAGGTTGATTTGCGTTGGTTCACAGGCTTTAGTCCCGGCCATGGCCAAGGAAGTCGAACGCAAGTTTCTGGTGAAGGATGCCGCGTGGCGTGATGCCGTCGAAGACAGCATCGCCATCGTCCAGTTCTATCTGGCCATCTCCTCCGAGCGCTCCATTCGCCTGCGCATTTCCAACGGCAGGAGCGCCAAGCTGACGCTGAAATTCGGCAGCGACCTTAAACAGCGCGACGAGTTCGAATATCCCGTCCCGCTGGCCGACGCTCACGAGATGCTGGCCTTTGCCATCGGCACGGTGATCCGCAAGACGCGCCACCATGTCAGGCACGAGAACTACCTTTACGAAGTCGATGTCTTCAACGGCGAGCTCGACGGCCTCGTCGTTGCCGAGCTCGAAACCATGGACAAGGTGGCGGACGCCCTTTTGCCGCCGTGGCTCGGCGAGGAGGTCACCGGCGAGCTGCGCTATTCCAATGCCTCGCTGGCCTTGAACGGTTTTCCGGAACGTGTGCTGCGATGAGGCATCTCATAGGCAGCCGCATGCCACGGCCGGAGGTTCGCTGACGTCATGACCGCCCCTGCCGAAACCTTTCTCGACAAGCTTGGCCGTTGGATTGCGGGGCGCTTGCAGGCGGAATCCTCGGGCTACGAGCCCTACACGCCGTCTGATCCGAACACCTTGCGCCGCACGCTGGAGCCCGGCGACATCCTGCTCGTCGAAGGCAACCAGAAAATATCGGCGGCCATCAAGTACCTCACGCAGTCCACTTGGTCACACGCCGCGCTCTATGTCGGCGACGCCTTGCCGGAACCGGCGGACGGGTCGGAACGGCCGCGCCTCATCGAGGTCACCATCGGCGAGGGCTGCGTGGCCGTGCCTTTGTCGAACTATCGCACCTACAACACCCGCATCTGCCGCGCGAGCGGCCTGTCGCCGGAAGACCGCGACCACGTCGTCTCCTTCATGATCGGCAAGCTCGGCCTGCGCTACGATCTCAAGAACATCTTCGACATGCTGCGTTACTTCTTCCCGACGCCGCCTGTGCCGGTGCGCTGGCGTCGCCGCCTGCTCGCCTTCGGTTCCGGCGATCCCACCCGCGCCATATGCTCGACACTGATCGCGCAGGCCTATGGCGAGATCCGCTACCCGATCCTGCCGGAAATCACGCTTGCCCCCGGCCGCGCGTCGGCGCAGTCGAACTATTCGCGCCGGGAAATCCTGCACATCCGCCACTACTCGCTCTACACGCCGCGCGACTTCGATCTCTCGCCCTATTTCCGGATCGTCAAACCGACGCTGGAATATGGCTTCGACTACAAGGCGGTGGTGTGGGGGGAAACGCCCAACTCTATTCTGCCGGCACGCTCGCAACGTCCTTGACCGACGCCGCAAACTTCACCAGCGGCGGTTTCACCCCATGCGTAATCAGCATGCGCCGCACCTGCGGCGATGCCCCGGCAATGTAGAAGCGCACGCCGGCCTTCTTGGCCTTGCGCGCCGTGCCTTCGATGACGTTCGCGGCGGTGGAATCGAGGAACGGCACCGCCGAGCAATCGAGGATGAAGGTGCGCCGCTGGTCGGCGATGCGGTCGAGCACAGAACCCACCGTTGCCGCCGCGCCGAAGAAGAACGCACCGGAAATCCGGTAGACGACGGTATCCGGGTCGGTTGAGCTTGCCGCATCGTAGGCCTTGCGCTCGCCGTTCGTGTCGTCGGCGACATCGTCGACCAGAAGCGGCGTATGCGCCTCCACTTCCACCTGCCGCGCCATGCGCCCGATGAACAAGAGCGCGCCCAGCGCAAAGCCGACAACGATACCTGTCGTGAGGTCGCGGAAGATCACCAGGCCGAAGGTGACCAGCAGCACCGCCGCATCGCCGCGCGAGGAAGCCAGAAGCGCACGGAACGCCGGCCGCTCGATCATGTTCCAGGCAACGACTGCCAGCACGCCGGCAAGTGCTGCCAGCGGAATGTAGCTGGCCAGCGGTGCCGCTAAAAGCATGAACAACAGCAGGAATGCCGAATGCAGCATGCCGGAAACCGGACCATGAGCGCCGGCCCGCACATTGGTCGCCGTTCGCGCAATGGTGCCCGTCACGCAGATGCCGCCAAACAGTGCCGAGCCGATATTGGCCGCGCCCTGCGCCACCAGTTCGCAGTTCGAGCGATGGCGTCGCCCGGTCATGCCATCTGCCACCACCGCCGACAAAAGCGATTCGATTGCTCCAAGCAGCGTGAAGGAGATAGCGTCCGGCAGCACGGCCACGATCTTTGCCGCATCGAAAGCGGGCAGCGACGGCTCCGGCAACATCGACGGAATGCCGCCGAAGCGCGTGCCGATGGTCTCGACTTCGAGTCCGCCAAGCACCGCCACCAGCGAGCCTGCCGCAACCGCGATCAGCATGCCTGGCCATGTCGGCCGCCATTTTTTCAATCCGACGATGATTGCGCCTGTCAGCACCGCGATCCCAAGCGCCGAAGGGTTCAGGCTTGACAGCGCCTTTGCCAACACCATCAGCTTCGGGATCAGGTCGCCCGGTTCCTTGTCCGCCAGCGTCAGGCCGAACAGGTCGTGCAACTGGCTGGCGAAGATGATGACGGCAATGCCGGCGGTGAAGCCGACCGTCACTGGATAGGGGATGAACTTGATGTAGGTGCCGAGCCTCAGATATCCAGCCGCAACCATCATCAGGCCGGACAGCATGGTGGCAAGGATCAGCCCATCGACGCCGTGGCGGTCGACTGTCGCGGCCACCAGCACGATGAAGGCGCCTGCAGGCCCGCCGATCTGGAAGCGGCTGCCCCCCAGAAGCGAAACGAGAAAGCCGCCGACGATGGCGGTGAACAGGCCCTTTTCCGGCCCGACGCCGGACGCGATGGCAATCGCCATCGACAGCGGCAGCGCCACGATGGCAACCGTCAGGCCGGCAATGGCATCCGCCTTGAACTGGGCAAGGTGGTAGCCTTCGCGCAGCACCGTCACCAGCTTGGGCGTGTAAAGTTCGGAAAAGCTCGCGGCCTTGTGCCGGCTCGTCTGGTCCATCGGTCTGCCTTCAAACCTGAAAGACAGCGGCGTCGGCATTTTTCAAGAAACGTCGGCGGCCGCTGTCGCGGCTTTGCGCAGACCCAAACCGGAAGGTTGGGATTGAAAAGGCCTAACGGCTCTTGAGGCGTACGCCCCGGCCGCCGCGCTCGCTGGCCTGGTTCTCGCCGATCAGTTCTACCCCGGCCTCGTCGAGCGCCTGGATGACCTTCATCAGCGTGTCCACCACGCCGCGCACCACGCCTTCGCTGGCTTCCATCCTCTGGATGGTTGGCAGCGAAACCCCGGCCCGTTCGGCGAGCGTCTTCTGGTCGATCCCGGCCAGTGCCCGCGCCGCGCGCATCTGCGCTGCTGTGATCACCGGTCAGACCTCCCGTCTAAGTCTGCAATATACATATATGATACAGTCATAGTGATGTGTCAAACATAAGTATGAATATGTGAAACATATGTCTATTCGTCAGTCTCGGGCTCGCCGCGCCGCTGCAACAGACGCGCCGCCAACCACCACAGCATGGCCCAGGCAAAGCCTGCACACCAGCCTGCCAGCACGTCGGACGGCCAATGCACGCCGAGATAGATGCGCGAGACGCCGACCAGAAGCGTGATGACCACGGCCAGCGACAGCACATAGATTTTCGTGGTTCGCCCATGCACCACGCGGCTTACAAGCGCTCCGAGCGTCAGGAAAACCAGCGCCGAGATCATGGCGTGGCCGCTCGGAAAAGACAGCGAGGTTTCCTGCGCCAGATGCGTGACCAGTTCGGGGCGTGGCCGGTCGATGCCCGCTTTGAGCAGGCTTGAAAGCATCTGCCCGCTGGCAATCGAGGCGATCACGAACAGTGCGGTCGCGGGCCGCTTGATCAGGAAAAGGTAGATCGCTGCGGCCGCCGTGATCAGGGTCAGCACGCTGGCGCTGCCGAGCGCCGTGATGTCGCGCATTGCGCCTTGCAGCCATGCCGGACCTATCGGCATGTCGGGGTGCCCGGCAACGCGGAAGTAAAGCAGGATTTCGCTGTCCAGCGAATGGGGAGAGGCGTCGCGCGCCACCTCCATCAGTTCGAGGAAACCCCACATCCCGCCGGCGATGATGATGCCGGCGAGCAGCATCGGAAATTCCACCCGTTTGAGAACTGCTGCGATCCCGTTCATGCTGCCGCTTCCATGCCTGTCATCGGCCCTGGAAATAGGGCCCGAGCGTGATCAGCGCCACTGCCACGATTGCCAGCACGATGCCTGCCGCCTGTAGCGAGGTCACGCGCTCGCTGAAGAAGGCCAGTGCCACGAGATTGACCGCGACAAGCTGGATCACCGCCGACAGCGAAAACGAGATCGACATGCCGAACTCCTTGATCAGCTTCAGCATGATCAGGTTGCCGAGCGAATAGAGGATGAGCGTCAAGACGAGCTTGCCGAGGCTTGGCCCCAGCGCCCAGTATTTCGCAACCGTAGCCGCCAGCAGGAATATCGCGGTCGAAAGACCGAGCAGGAACATTCCCAATGCACTCATGGCTCGCTTCCCCAAAAATGGCGCTTCAAGGCGTTGTTTCTGAACCGCATGGCGCGGTCAAGTCGTCGGCCCTTGGCTTGTGGGGACAGCCGATTTTTGCTTCGCTGGTCATGAAACTGTGATCCGCCGCCGTTACCCGTCTGCCACTGCAATGTTCCAGCCAATTTGAAAGCCAGAGGACAAGCCATGACCGAACAGACGGCGCACGAGGCGCAATTCCGCACCAGCCTGCTTGAGGAAAATGACGGGCCGGGCACCAATCCCACCGACAACCGCACCATGGGCGAGATCATTGCCGCCCGCTTCTCCCGCCGCGGCTTCCTGAAGGGCTCTCTCGCGGTTTCCGCGATTGCCGCAACGGTCAGCCCGCTGGCGCTCATGACCGCTGAAAAGGCGCGGGCCGCCGGTACGTCGGCCTTCACCTTCGATGAGGTTGAGGCGGGCATCGACGACAAGCACCATGTCGCCGCCGGCTACGATGCCGACGTTTTGCTGCGTTGGGGCGATCCGCTGTTTGCCGATGCGCCCGAGTTCGATCCTGTGAAGCAGAACGCCGAGGCCCAGGCAAAGCAATTCGGCTACAACAACGACTATGTCGGCTTCATCCCGCTAGAAGGCTCGTCCGAGCATGGCCTCCTCGTCGTCAACCACGAATACACCACCGCACATCTGATGTTCCCCGGCCTCGTCACCGTTGGCGAGAAGGAAGGCAAGAAAGTGCTGGAGCAGGCTGCTCTCAGCAAGGAGCAGGTCGATATCGAGATGGCCGCGCACGGCGGCACCATCGTCGAGATCAAAAAGGACGGCGGCAAATGGCAGGTCGTGCGTGACGGCAAGTTGAACCGCCGCATCACCGCCAATACCGAGATGCAGCTTTCCGGTCCCGTCGCCGGCCATGATCGCGTCAAGACCAATGCCGATCCGTCCGGCCTGAAGGTGTTCGGCACCATCAACAACTGCGCCGGCGGCGTCACCCCTTGGGGCACCTATGTCATGGCCGAGGAAAACATCCACGGCTATTTCTCCGGCGAACTGCCGGCCGACCACAAGGAAGCCGGCAACTACGAGCGTCTCGGCATTCCGGAAGGCTCTTACGAATGGGCTGCCCACTACGAGCGTTTTGATCTTGCCAAGGAGCCGAACGAGGCCAACCGCTTCGGCTGGATCGTGGAGGTGGACGTCAACGACCCGACCTCCGCGCCGAAGAAGCGCACCGCGCTTGGCCGCTTCAAGCACGAAGGCGCTGAATCGATCGTCGCCAAGGATGGCCGCGTCGTCTTCTATCTCGGCGACGACGAGCGCTTCGACTACGTCTACAAGTTCGTCACCGCCGGCAAGTTCAATCCGGACGACCGCGCCGCCAATATGGACCTGCTCGACGAAGGCACGCTCTATACGGCCAAGTTCGCCGAGGACGGCTCGGTCGAATGGCTTGCGCTCACCTTCAACGAGGGTCCGCTGACGGCGGAAAACGGCTTCGAGTCACAAGCCGACGTGCTGATCGAGACCCGCCGCGCCGCCGATTTGCTCGGCGCCACCAAGATGGATCGCCCCGAGGACATTCAGCCGAACGGCGTCACCGGCAAGGTCTATGTCATGCTGACCAACAACACCAAGCGCAAGGACGATCAGGTCGACGCCGCCAATCCGCGCGCCAAGAATGCCTTCGGCCACATCATCGAGATCATCGAGGACGGCGGCGATTTCACCGCCACCAAGGGCAAGTGGGAAGTGCTCTTGAAATGCGGCGATCCGTCCGTTGCCGAAGTCGGCGCGTCCTTCTCGACCGCCACCACCGCCAATGGCTGGTTCGGCATGCCGGACAATTGCGCCGTCGATTCAGCCGGTCGCCTGTGGGTTTCCACCGACGGCAACAACGCCAAGGATACCGGCCGCACCGACGGCCTGTGGGCGGTGGATACAGAGGGCGATGCGCGCGCCACCTCGAAGCTGTTCTTCCGCGTGCCTGTCGGGGCGGAAATGTGCGGCCCGCTGTTCACGCCCAACGACGAAACCGCCTTTGTCGCCGTCCAGCATCCGGGCGATGGCGGCGAGGAGTGGGAGGGCTTTGGCCGCCCCTCCTACTACGAGGACCCTTCGACCCGCTGGCCGGACTTCAAGCCGGACATGCCGGTCCGTCCGGGCGTCGTTGTCATAACGAAACAGGGCGGCGGCAAGATCGCTGTCTGACCGGAACTTGAGGGCAGGGGCGGGCTTCGGCTCGCCCCAAAGCTTCGGTCGGAACTACGTCCTCAACCTGTAGCCCGTATTGAATATCCAGCCCACCACCGCGATGCAGGCAAACAGGAAGGCGAGCGTCATGCCGAGGCTGACGCCGAGCGACACGTCCGCAGTGCCGAAGAAGCTCCAGCGGAACCCGCTGATCAGGTAGACCACCGGATTGAACAGCGTGATCGTGCGCCAGATGCCCGGCAACATGTCGATCGAATAGAACGATCCACCAAGGAACGTCAGCGGCGTCACGATCAAAAGCGGCACAAGCTGCAACTGCTCGAAACTCTGCGCCCAGATGCCGATGATGAATCCGAACAGCGAAAACGTCACTGCCGTCAGCACGAGGAAGCACAGCATCCAGAAAGGATGCTCGATGTGCAGCGGCACGAACAGCGAAGCGGTTGCGAGAATAATGAGCCCGATCGCCACCGACTTGGTCGCCGCCGCGCCCACATAGGCGATGACGATTTCCAGATAGGACACCGGCGCCGACAAAAGCTCGAAAATCGTCCCGACGAATTTCGGGAAATAGATGCCGAACGAGGCGTTCGAAATCGACTGGGTCAGCAGCGACAGCATGATCAGTCCCGGCACGATGAACGCGCCGTAGCTCACGCCGCCGATCTCCGAGATGCGCGAGCCGATCGCCGCTCCGAACACCACGAAATAAAGCGACGTCGAAATCACCGGCGAGACGACGCTCTGCAAAAGCGTGCGCATGGTGCGGGCCATCTCGACCCGGTAGATGGCCCAGATCGCGTGGCGGTTCATGAGTGCCTCACCAAATTGACGAAGATTTCCTCGAGCGAGCTGTTTTCCGTATCGAGATCGCGGAACTGGATGCCTGCCGCCTCGAGGTCGCGCAGCAACGAGGCGACGCCCGGCCGTTCGCTCTGGTTGTCATAGGTATAGGTCAGCGATCCGCCATCCTTGCCTAGCTCAAGTGCATATTTCGAAAGCGCTGCCGGTATCGCGTCCAGCTTCTGGCGCAATTCCAGCCTCATCACCTTGCGGCCGAGCTTGCGCATCAACTCGGTCTTGTCCTCGACCAGGACGATCTCGCCGTGATTGATGACGCCGACCCGGTCGGCCATCTCCTCGGCTTCCTCGATGTAGTGCGTGGTCAAGATGATGGTGACGCCGCTTTCGCGCAGCCGCCGCACCATCGCCCACATGTCCTGCCGAAGCTCGACGTCGACGCCCGCCGTCGGCTCGTCGAGGAACAGGATCTGCGGCTCATGCGCCAGCGCCTTGCCGATCATCACGCGCCGCTTCATGCCGCCCGAAAGCGTCGTCACCTTGGCGTCGCGCTTGTCCCATAAAGACAGGTCCTTCAGTATCTGGTCGACCAGTTCGGGATTTGGCGGCTTGCCGAACAGGCCGCGGCTGAAGTTGAGCGTCGCCCGCACGGTCTCGAAGGCTTCCACCGTCAATTCCTGCGGCACCAGCCCGATCAGCGAGCGCGCCGCGCGGTAGTCCGTGCCTATGTCGTGGCCGTCCACCGTAACCGTGCCGTCTGAGCGGTTGACGATGCCGCACACGATCGAGATCAGCGTTGTCTTGCCCGCGCCGTTGGGGCCGAGCAGGGCGAAGATTTCGCCGCGCCTGATGTCGAGGTTGACTTCCTTCAGCGCCGTGAAGCCGGAAGCATAGGTTTTCGAGACGCCTGAAATCGAAATGATTGGCTGCATGGGAATGGCTTTGGATTGGAATGGATTTCTTTATCTGGCGCCTGAATGTCGGTGCGCGACGGATAAAGTCAACGCCACTCCTGACATCTCACGCCATTTCTTTTCGGCGGAACCGATTGGCACGCAGCGAGTTACATCTTGTTTGGTCGTCTCAACCGTTATCAGGGGGCTTTCATGCTGAAGACCGTGTCCATTGCCACTGCCGCCGTCGCGTTCTCGTTTCTCGCCGGCGCAGCCTATGCGCAGGATCCCGATCGCGCCCCGCCTGCTGATTCAAAGAAGCTCTCCGAGATTGTTGCCAAGGTCGAACAGCGTGATGGCTTCCGTTACATCGACGATATCGAATGGGACGATGGAGCCTACGAGGTCACGTACTACACCACCGACAAGGCCAAGGTGGAAATCAGGTTCGATCCCGTGACCGGCGATCCCAAGTAACGGGAACGGCTGCGACCTTCCGCCTCGCGTGACGCCGCGCCGCTTTGACGTCGCCATGGTGAGCGCCTAACTTCTGCGTGGGAGAGCAGCCGGAGCCTTTTGCCAATGGACCCGCTCATTCTGTCGCGTATCCAGTTCGGAGCGAATATTTCGTTCCACATCCTGTTTCCCACCATCACCATTGCGCTCGGCTGGGTGCTCCTCTTCTTCAAGCTGCGCTACAACGCCACCGGCGACACCGCCTGGATGCGCGCCTACTTCACCTGGGTAAAGGTGTTTGCGCTCTCCTTCGCGCTCGGCGTCGTCACCGGCGTCACCATGAGCTTCCAGTTCGGCACCAACTGGCCGGGCTATATGGAAACGGTCGGCAACATCGCAGGCCCCTTGCTCGCCTACGAGATTCTCACCGCCTTTTTCCTGGAGGCTGCCTTCCTCGGCATCATGCTGTTCGGCTTTCGCCGCGTGCCGAACCGCATCCACACACTTGCCACGGTCCTCGTCGCCGGCGGCACCACCGTCTCGGCCTTCTGGATCATCGCGCTGAATTCCTGGATGCAGACACCGACGGGCTTCGAGATGCGCGATGGCGTCGCGCACGCCGTCGACTGGTGGGCAATCGTCTTCAATCCCTCGATGCCGTATCGGCTGACCCATATGCTGATTGCTTCGGGCCTCACGGTATCGTTCCTCATCGCCGGCTTCTCGGCGCTGCGCTATCTCGCCGGCGACCGTTCCGATTCCATGTGGAAGGCGCTTCGCACCGGCGTTTTTCTGGCCGCCGTTCTCATCCCCGTTCAGATATTCGTCGGCGACCAGCACGGCCTCAACACGCTGGAGCACCAGCCGGCCAAGGTCGCCGCGATGGAGGCGAATTGGCATGCCGGGCCGAACATTCCGCTAGTGCTGTTTGCAATCCCGGATGAGAAGGCGAAGGAAAATCGCTTCGAGATCACGGTACCCAACGGTGCCAGCCTCATCCTCACGCACAGCATGGACGGCGTGGTCCCCGGCCTCGATCAGTTCGAGGGCAATCATCCGCCGGTCTTTCCCGTCTTCTGGGGCTTTCGAATCATGGTCGGCACCGGCCTTTTGATGCTGGCCGTTTCGTGGTCAGCCGCCTTTTTCCTGCGCCGCCGCCGCGGCCTGCCAAAGCCGCTGGCGTTTCTCATGGTGCCGATGGCGCTGTCGGGCTGGGTCGCAACGCTGGCCGGTTGGTACACCACCGAGATCGGCCGGCAGCCGTGGCTGGTCACCGGCATCCTCAAGACCGCCGACGCGGTCGGTCCGGTCGCAGGAAGCCACGTCGCCCTGACGCTTGCGATCTACCTCATCCTCTACGCGGCCCTGCTCGCCACCTATCTCGGCGTGCTGGTGCATCTTGCATTGAAGGCCGCGAAGGACGGCGACACCTCGCCCTTGCCGGGCGTGCTCAACGCCCCGCTCTCGCAACCGGCGGCAGGAGAGTGAAATCATGACCTTTGACTGGCCAACCCTTCTGCCGCTGATATTCGCCGGCCTCATGGGCCTCGCCATCCTGATCTATGTCGTGCTCGACGGCTTCGATCTCGGCATCGGCATCCTGTTCAACTTTGCCGACGATGCGGAAAAGGACACTATGATCGCCGCCATCGGCCCATTCTGGGATGCCAACGAAACCTGGCTGGTACTGGCGGTAGGCCTTCTGCTCGTCGCCTTTCCGCTGGCGCACGGCGTCATCCTCACCGCGCTTTACCTGCCGACCTTCCTGCTGCTTGTCGGCCTGATCCTGCGCGGCGTTGCGTTCGACTTTCGCGCCAAGGTCCCTGCGGGCCGCAAGCATCGCTGGAACCGCATCTTCTTTGCCGGTTCGCTTATCGCTTCGCTGGCGCAGGGCTATATGCTGGGCGTCTATGTGCTCGGTCTCGACAGCGGCCTTGCGGCGATGGCCTTCGGTGCCTTGGTGGCGCTCTGCCTCGCCGCTTCCTATGCCGCGATGGGCGCTGCCTGGCTGATCTACAAGACCGAAGGCGACTTGCAGAAAAAGGCGGTGCGCTGGCTGCGCTCGACACTTGTTCTAACCGTGCTCGGCATGGCCGCAATCTCGCTGGCGACGCCCTTTGCCAGCACGCGCATCTTCGACAAGTGGTTCGTCTGGCCGCAGATGCTCTATCTGTCGCCGCTGCCCATCCTGTCGGCGTTGCTGTTTGTCTGGCTGTGGCGGCAGACCTTTCATCTGCCAAAGGAAAACGACCGCCATTCCATCGTGCCGTTTCTCACGCTCGCGGCGATCTTCGCACTCGGCTTCGCCGGCCTTGCCTGGTCGTTCTATCCTTATGTGGTGCCGGACAGGCTCACCATCTGGCAGGCAGCCTCGGCACCGGAAAGCCTTGCCGTCATCCTGGTCGGCACGGTATTCGTGCTGCCGATCATCATCGCCTATTCATTCTATTCCTACCGCGTCTTCGGTGGCAAAGCCGGCGACCTGACCTACGACTAGCGGGTGCCTGCCGGATATCGCCGGATATTAACGAATGGTTTCCAGGTCATCGTTGCGGCCAGTTCAAATGTGACATTTGTGCTACTCTTGGCGCGGAAGTCTTTAAACCCTTCCGTTTCCATTCAACTTTCACAATCCCGATTGTCAACCGGCGCCGCTTGGCAGAAGGATGAGTGAAGTGAAGGCACGAATCGGAGAGGGGTCTCCGTCTGCGGCAATCGCAGTCTTGGTATCTGCCTTCTGACTGGAGAATTTGGATGAACATCAAGAGCGTCCTTTTCGGTTCCGCTGCGGCCCTGATCGCAGTTTCCTCGGCCCATGCAGCCGACGCCGTCGTCGTGGCTGAGCCGGAACCTGCGGAATACGTCAAGATTTGCGACGTCTATGGCGCTGGCTACTTCTACATCCCCGGCACCGAGACCTGCCTGCGCGTCGGCGGCTATGTCCGCTACGACATCGGTGTGGGTGACCGCGAGGGCCACCTGGACGTTACCGATGTTCGCACTGGCGGTCTGAATGACACCTACCACAAGCAGGCCCGCTTTGCCCTCATGACCTGGACCGGCAGCGAGACCGAGCTCGGCACCCTCAAGACATATACCGAAACCCGGTTCGAATTCCGCGATGGTCACGACTTCACCGAGTACGATGGTGACGGTGATGGCGATACCGACTTTACGTTGTCCAACGAGTCGAACTGGTCTCTCAACTTCGCCTGGATCCAGCTCGGCGGCCTTCGTATCGGTAAGGACGAGTCGGCGTTCGACACCTTCATCGGCTATGCCGGCGGCGTCATCGACGACACGCTCGTGCCTTACGGCGATTTCGACACCAACCTGATCAGCTACTATTTCGACGGCGGCAACGGCTTCACCGGCGTGGTTTCGCTGGAAGAAGGCTCTGGCGACGAGTCGATCGATAGCTATGTTCCGCACGTCGTGCTCGGCGCGAAGTACGAGCAGGGCTGGGGTGCCGTCTCCGCCGTTGGCGCCTACAACAGCAACTGGGAAGAGTGGGCCGGCAAGGTTCGCCTGGACGTGAACGCTGGCGATAGCCTGACCCTGTTCATCATGGGCGGCTACGGCACCGACGACAACGCCGCGACCAATTTCTACAAGCTGTGGGACGGCAACTGGGCTGTCTGGGGCGGCGGCACCTACACCGTCAACGACAAGACCACTTTGAACGCGCAGCTTTCGTATGATGAAGGCGAGACGTTCGGCCTCGCGGCCAACGTGGCTTACGAAGTCGTGTCCGGCCTGACCGTTACGGCGGAAGTCGACTACTACAACAAGTCGGCAACCGACGCGCGCCCGGTCTCCGAAGATGGCATCGGCGGCATTCTCCGTTTCGAGCGCGCCTTCTGATCATAGCATTTCGGGGTCAATGCATCCCGACAGTGGCAGTTATTAAAAGCCCCGCGGCCATGGTCGCGGGGCTTTTCATTTCGGCGAAGGGTCTATCCAGATCGGCATGCGAAAACCGGTTGCGCTTGCCGTGCCGGTTCAGCTCTTTTTTGCCGCCATGACCAGCACCGGCTTGTCGCTGTAGAGCGTCGGGAACAATGCCTTGAGGTTTTCCACCTTTGGCAGGTCGTTGTAGACGATGTAGGGGTAGGTCGGGTTCAGCTGGAGGAAATCCTGGTGATAGTCCTCGGCGGGATAGAACGCCTTGCCGCTTTCAAGCGTTGTCACGATCGGGCTGCCAAACAGTTTGGCCTTGTCGAGCTGGGCGATGTAGCTTTGCGCGACCTTCTCCTGCTCGGCGTTTTCCGCGAAGACCGTTGAGCGATACTGCGTTCCACGGTCCGGCCCCTGATAGTTGAGCTGGGTTGGATTGTGCGCCACCGAGAAATAGACCTGGAGCAACTGGCCATAGGTGACCTTCGACGGGTCGTAGGTGATCTCGACCGATTCCGCATGTCCGGTGCGCCCGCTGCCCACCGTCTCGTAGACCGCATCGTCGGCGCTGCCGCCGGCATAGCCTGACACCGCGCTCGTCACGCCCTTGACGTGCTGGAACACACCTTGCACGCCCCAGAAGCAGCCGCCTGCAAACACGGCCTTTTCCAGGCCGGGCTTCACCTGTTCGTCAAGCGATGGCGGTGGGATCACCACTGCCTCTTCTGCCGCGAATGTCGGCGATTGCCACAGCGCAATCGCGCTGAGCGCAAGCAATCCCGCCATCAGGGTCCGGTTGCGATGGGAGGATCGTTTGGTGGGATCGGTCATGCGATATCTCCTTCAACTGGGAGTTTCGGGCGGAGCGCTCGCTTCTGTGGCAAAGCATAGAACGGAACGCTCCGCCGCGCGTCTCACAACTGCGTGCGTGTTGACAAAGTTCAGTTCGAACTTGCCGGCTTCATGGCATCCGTGCTCATCGCGTCGCCCTTCATCGCCATGTCGTCGCAGGCCTTCATCGCCTCGTCCTTCTTCATGGCGTCGGTTTCCATGCCGGCCTTTTCCATGCACTCGGCCTTCATCGCATCCGCTGCCATCGGATCGGCAGGCTTCATGCTGTCGGTGGCCATGCTGTCCGTGGCTGGCTTCATCGCATCCTCGGCGAAAGCCGGCCCGCCTGCGAACAGGAAGATCGAGGCAAGTGCAAAGCCGATCGCCGATAGTGAGGTGGTGCGTGTCATGTTGTTCTCCCGTGGCCGGTTGCGGCGTGTGCCGCTCCCTGGATGAGGTTGCGGCGCCGCCGCACGGCCACCGCAGGCCGGGCGTCGCCAACTCGCTGGCAGGGCCGGGTCCTGCTGGTATTTCGCCGCCCGGTCGCAAATGTTACGCTCGGCTATCGACACGCTTTCGTGATCGGGCCGCGGTTTACTTCGACAAAATCGCCCAGCACGTAACAGTGACGGCCCTGCCGACGAATAGCATTGTGGGAAGCGCTTATTGACCAGACCCGACGACGCCGAGCTTGCCGGATTGCTCAGGGCCGCGATGGCCGGCGACGAGCGGGCCTATCAGCGCTTCCTGTCGATGACGGCACTGCGCGTGCGCGCGCTGGCAAGGCGGCTGACCACACCGGGCGGCGGGGTAGAGGCGGAAGACATCGTGCAGGATACGTTGCTGGCCATCCATCTCAAACGGCACACCTGGCGTCAGGATGAGCCCGTCCTGCCGTGGATTTTCGCCATTGCCCGCTTCAAGGCCATCGACGCCTTCCGCCGGCGCGGCCGCAGCATCGAACTCGACATCGCCGATTTTACCGACATCCTTCCCGCGCCGGAAAGCGAGGCGATCAGCCAGCGCGACCTCGGCCGTGCGCTGGATACGCTGTCGCCTTCGCAGAAGGCTGTCGTCGCCTCCGTGTCGGTCGAGGGCCAGTCCATAGCCGAGACGGCGGATGCGCTCGGCATGACCAACACAGCCGTGCGCGTGGCGCTTCACCGCGGCCTTGCAGCGATTGCCCGGCGCTTCGGGGAGCGATGACATGAAGACCGACGACCTCATCGCAACCCTGGCCAAGGATGCCCGCGCAAGTGGTCCGTCCGCCACCGCTCTGCTGGCAGGCGGGGTCGCCGTCGCCATCGTGCTGGCGGCGATCGCCTTCTTCGGCATGCTCGGCCCTCGCGCCGACATCCACGCCGCCGCCTCCACGCCGCGCTTCCTTTTGAAGTTCGTCATCACCGCCACGCTTGCGCTCACGGCTCTCGCCGCAGCCTCCGCCCTTTCGCGCCCGCAGGCCGGTTCGCGCGTCGTCGGCCTGCTCCTCGCCGCTCCGATCCTGCTCGCCGTCGCCGTCATGTCGGAAATGATGCTGGTGCCGATGCCGGACTGGCCGGCCCGCTGGATCGGCAACAACAACATGCTCTGCCTCGTCTTCATCCCGCTGATCGGCCTTGCCCCGCTCGCCGTCCTGCTCGCCGCCATGCGTCGCGGTGCGCCCGCCCGCCCGCGCCTGGCCGGCGCCGTCGCGGGCCTTCTGGCCGGCGGCATCGCCGCCACTTTCTACGCCGCCCACTGCACCGACGATTCGCCGCTCTTCGTCGCCACCTGGTACAGCATCGCCATTGTCGCGCTTGCCGGCCTCGGCGCGCTTGCCGGCGGCCGCATCCTGCGGTGGTAGAACTCAGCCTCCCGCGCTTGCCGCCGCGCGGCCTGCCTGATAAAGCCCGCGGCCATGACCACACCGCTCGACCACATCCGCAACTTCTCCATCGTCGCCCATATCGACCATGGCAAGTCCACGCTCGCCGACCGCCTGATCCAGCTCACCGGCGCCATGGATGCGCGCGAGATGGCCGGCAAGGAGCAGGTGCTCGACAACATGGACATCGAGCGCGAGCGCGGCATCACCATCAAGGCCCAGACCGTGCGCCTCGCCTACAAGGCCAAGAACGGCGAGGACTACGTCCTCAACCTCATCGACACCCCCGGCCACGTCGATTTCGCCTATGAGGTGTCGCGCTCGCTCGCCGCCTGCGAAGGCTCGCTCCTGGTCGTCGACGCCTCGCAGGGCGTGGAAGCCCAGACGCTCGCCAACGTTTACCAGGCCATCGACAACAACCACGAGATCGTCGTCGTCCTCAACAAGATCGACCTGCCCGCCGCCGAGCCCGAGCGCATCAAGGAGCAGGTCGAGGAAGTCATCGGCCTCGATGCCTCGCAGGCCGTCATGATCTCGGCCAAGACCGGCATCGGCATCGAGGACGTGCTGGAGGCCATCGTCCACCAGTTGCCGCCGCCGCGCGAAGGCGATGCCTCGAAGCCGCTCAAGGCCATGCTGGTCGATAGCTGGTACGACGCCTATCTCGGCGTCATCGTGCTTGTGCGCGTCATCGACGGCGTCCTGCGCAAGGGCCAGACCATTCGCATGATGGGCACCGGCGCGAAATACCCGGTCGAGCGCGCCGGCTTCTTCACGCCCAAGATGGTGCAGGCCGACGAGATCGGCCCCGGCGAGTTCGGCTTCATCACCGCCTCGATCAAGGAAGTGGCCGACACCCGCGTCGGCGACACCATCACCGAGGACCGCCGCCCGACCGCCGAGGCGCTTCCTGGCTTTAAACCTGCTCAGCCAGTGGTGTTCTGCGGCTTGTTCCCGGTCGATGCCGCCGACTTCGAGGATTTGCGCGCCGCCGTCGGCAAGCTGCGCCTCAACGACGCCTCCTTCTCCTACGAAATGGAAACCTCGGCAGCACTTGGCTTCGGCTTCCGCTGCGGCTTCCTCGGCCTGCTGCACCTCGAAATCATCCAGGAGCGGCTGGAGCGCGAGTTCGACCTCGACCTCATCGCCACCGCGCCCTCGGTCGTCTACCGCATGCATCTCAACAACGGCGAGATGAAGGAACTGCACAACCCCGCCGACATGCCGGACGTGGTCAAGATCGACCACATCGAGGAGCCGTGGATACGTGCCACTATCCTCACGCCAGACGATTATCTCGGCTCCATCCTTAAGCTCTGCCAAGACCGCCGCGGCATCCAGGTCGACCTCTCCTATGTCGGCAAGCGCGCCATGCTGGTCTACGACCTGCCGCTGAACGAGGTGGTGTTCGATTTCTACGACCGCCTGAAGTCGATCTCGAAGGGCTATGCCTCCTTCGACTACCATCTGACCGACTACAAGGAAGGCGACCTCGTCAAGATGTCGATCCTCGTCAACGAGGAGCCGGTCGATGCGCTCTCCATGCTGGTCCACCGCACGGCGGCGGAAAAGCGCGGCCGCACCATGTGCGAGAAGCTGAAGGACCTGATCCCGCAGCACATGTTCAAGATCCCGATCCAGGCTGCCATCGGCGGCAAGGTCATTGCCCGCGAGACGATCTCGGCGCTACGCAAGGACGTGACCGCCAAGTGCTACGGCGGCGACGTCACCCGCAAGCGCAAGCTGCTCGACAAGCAGAAAGAGGGCAAGAAGCGCATGCGCCAGTTCGGCAAGGTCGACATTCCGCAGGAAGCCTTCATCCAAGCCTTGAAGATGGGGGATAATTGACGACGACAAGCAACCGAAGGTGCTTGTCGGGAAATCGATCCGGTGGATCGATTTTAGTCAATTATGGGTGGGAGGTGACGGAGGCACCGGGTCCCACCCCGGGTGGCGCCTGATAGCGGGCACGATCCCTTTCTTCCTTGCCCCGACTTCGGAGCGGGACTGTCTAAGGGCCGGCCAAGCCGGGTGCCCACAGCAGCACTCTGCGCGTTGTCTGTTCTTTGTGGAACGCATCTCAAAGAGAGAGTTCCGGCTTCTTCAAGGAGGGGTCGAAGGCCTATTATGAGCTCAGGTATAGAAGCCACAAATGAATGGCGTCCTAACCACTGGCAACACACCCGAAACCGCTCCTTTTTTCTTGATGTGGCGATTATATAAAATATAGTTGCCTTGATAGGCAGTTTATTCGGCAGTTCACTAATGAAGAAAAGTCCCCTACAGCGGTTCTTGGAAAAGAATTCCATTACTCCTGCCGCACCCTTGCCGCTAGTACACACGTCAGACTCGTATTTGATCCGAAAGGCTGTATCGAGCGGCGCTTTGCAATGTTCTCCTTGCGATATATTTAAGGGCGAAAATCTATTGTATTTTTTCGTTGGTCGGGCCGCTTACAAAAAAACGCTTCGAGAAGACCCTCAATATTGGGAGCTACCGAGCTGTCTTATATTTAATTTTGATATCAATGGAGCTCGAAGGATACATCCATTTGATACTGGCGCGTTCGCTCGGAAACGGTATCCGAATTATATCACTATGATGGAGATTTCTGACTACGAATTTCCGCCATCCGACACGCTTGTTCGAAACGCTATTGGTGCATTCTTTGTTACAAATAAAAATTACTATCACCTTAGAAATTTGGAACGAGAAAAATTTGAAAACTTGCACGGACTTGGGATCACGGACGAAGAGATAATGGCGCTTCATACGTTAATAAAAGAGAGAGGTAGCCGTGCCGATGACAGACGATTTTCAATAGAAGTACAATATAATGTAGATTTTAAATTTAAAGAACGAAAACTTATATTGGCTATAATACCAGAAATATATCTTGAAAGCCGAAAGTACACATCTATGATACGATCTTTTGGTGCTCGTATCGAAACTTATCCAATTTATCCTCTTCGAAAAGATTATCATTATTATGCAATTTATGAGAAATTAGACTCATTTTACAGAAATCGCGGATACTATGAAGTTTAACGTCACCAGTATCTTGGCTCCATCAGATGCACCAGGCGTCGTAGTGCCAGTTTTCATCATGGATGGATCAAACCTACCGTTCGTCCAGGAGATGGATGAATACTATAATGTGGTAGAAATGGTGCCGTTCTTGAGTAGTGAATTCTATGAGATGACATCGGATTTTGAGGGTATATATTCAGTCCAAGTCGGTGAGCCGGGGCTGATAGCTTTTCGAGACTTGAACAATAAAATCAGAATAATGAACCTCACGGAGATTTTCAGGTACCGGGACGAGCATGCTGTACAGCTTCAACACGCGCCACTTCTAGACCTGCAACTCGCGAGGGCTTGCGGTGTCCCCCGAGCAGCCATGCACGGCATGTGGGGAATGGTGGCGGCAGCGTATTTTCCAGAAGTAGAGCGCGATGATTGGGTCGATGCAGAACACCAGCTGAGCCAGCGACATAACGCTATTTGGGCGGCTATCAAAGATACGCCTGACAACGATCTCCTGCTTGATGACACCCCTGGAGACGTAAGTTTCGAGCGACTTTTCGCATGGCTAAATGCGTATAAACTCCATCCTAAGTGGGGAAAAGTTTGGATAAAAGCATTTCTAAAAAGGCCGTTTGACGAGCGAATGATGCAGCTGGGTGCTGACTGGTCCGAGTCGCGGATCGCTGCCTCAGCACCGGTGGCAGAAGTAAAGCCTGTATTGTATTTATTCCTCGAAAGCACTGAGATACATAGTATCTCAGAAGAATTTAGTATGCTTATACGTGAATATATAATAGAAAAAAGTGGAGAGTTCTATGATTTTTATTATCCATCCGGTTTTTTGTTTCATATCGTCCGAAATTCGTACGTAACAGATGAAGAGGCGAAGAGAGCGCAGAAATCAGAGTATATTGATTTCTTGATGGCTAAAACAGAAAATAGCGAAGCTCTCAGAGAGGAGGTTGAAAGAGCGTTAAAAATCAAGCTGCTACGGAGAGTTATATCGTAATATTCTATGTCCACCTATTTCGAATCTCCGCTCCACTATTCTCAGCCTTTTCCGCCCCCTAGAGTCGGTAGCAGGTCCCGAGGAAGCCGGGCGGCCGCCGACTGTCCGTGATCCCGTCGATGATGTGTCAGGCGGCAGTTCTGCCCAAATTAGCTAATTCAGCTAATTTCTTCTCATGAAAACCCTTACGCGACCGATGCGAAGAATCGTTTTGGCGAGTTGATCGACATTGCGCAGGCTGAGCACGTGCGTGTGCAGCGGTAGCGTCGCGATGTGGCGGTGGTGCCTTAGAAACCCAAGCGCAGCCTCTCCACTTCGTCATCCCGGAATTCACTCTCGAGCGAAGCGAGAGAGGAATGTCCGGGATCCATTCCGTGACGGTGCGGCAGTATGCAAGCTGTTCAGAACTGGTTGCGCTCACTCACCCCTCATCCGACCTCGCTTCGCTCGGCCACCTTCTCCCACAAGGGGCGAAGG